>CANFQR010000008.1 GCA_947449125.1 Bacteroidota bacterium
CATTTCTAAAGTCTTTTGCAAATTCAAATACGCCTTCAAAACCTCCAACAATTAAACGTTTTAAATAGAGTTCATTTGCTATTCTTAAATAAAGCGGGATATTTAAAGCGTTATGATGTGTTATAAATGGGCGAGCGGTTGCACCTCCCGGAATACTCTGAAGTATAGGTGTTTCAACTTCTAGTAATCCGGCGTGATTTAAAATTTGCCTTATCGAATTAATAATTTGCGAACGTTTTTTGAACGTGTCGCGCACTTGTGGGTTGATAATTAAGTCTACGTAACGTTGACGGAATCTAAATTCAGGGTCGCTTACTTCATCAAAAGAATTTCCAGAATCGTCTGTTTTTACAATTGGCAAAGGTTTTATTGATTTGCTCAATATTTTTAATGAGGTAACATGAATTGAAATTTCACCTGTTTTTGTAGTGAAGCCATAACCGTTTACGCCAATTATGTCGCCAATATCCATTAGTTTTTTCCAAACTATATCGTACATGGTTTTATCTTCACCGGGACAAATATCATCTTTGCGAATGTACAGTTGAATTCTGCATGTGGTATCTTGAATAACGGCAAAGCAGGCTTTTCCCATATCTCTTATACTCATTATTCTGCCGGCAATTGAAATATCTTTGTAATTGAGTTTGTCGCGCTCGTAATTTTCTCTAATATCTGCTGCGGTTACATTGACTTTAAATTCATCTGCGGGGTATGGATCAATGCCCATTGCTTTTAACTCTGATAATTTTTGTCTGCGTTGCAGTTCTTGTTCACTAAGGTGTAAGGACATAAATAATATTTTGCGAATAAAAGTACATTTTATATCAACTCAAATTAAAATCAATTTTAAACTAAAGATCAACGAATAGAAATATTTTATAAAAGGATTGATAAAACAATTGTGTTAAAAACAAAAAACACGCCAATATTTATATTTTTAAACGCTTGATAATCAACACTTAAACAAATTTTGTTTAATTTATATTTTAATTCGTTAAACAGTTTGTATATTTGTTCAAGTTTTTTAATAAATAGTTAAACAAAAGTAATTATGACAGCAATAGAGTTTAATACAAGAATTATGAACGAAAAAAGTTCATTAAAAAATTTTGCATTAAGTTTAACGCACAATACAGATGACGCTTTAGATTTATTGCAAGACACTTATGTAAAAGCAATTACGTATCGCGAAAAGTTTGAAGACAGCACTAATTTAAAAGCATGGTTATTTACCATAATGAAAAATACCTTTATTAATGCTTATCGCCGAAATGTAAAAACAAAACAATTAATAAGTAAAGGCGACGATATACAGCTTAACAGAGCGTTTAAGCAAAATAGTTATGACCACAGTGAGAGCAGAATGAATGCTAAAGAGATAATTAAAAAAATTGAAAGTTTAGACGAGGATTATAAAGTACCTTTTACACGTTATTATAACGGGTATAAATACGAAGAAATCGCTAATGAAATGCAACTACCATTAGGAACGGTTAAAAGCAGGATATTTATTGCTAGAAAAATTTTAATGGAATCACTGAAGCACTATAGAAATTAATACATTAAATTTGTCAACCCTTCATTTCGAAGGGTTTTTTGTTTTATGAAAGAGAGAACAACTTTATTTTGGTTCAGAAGAGATTTAAGGCTTTACGATAATTGCGGCCTGTATAACGCTTTAAGAGATAATAATGAGGTATTACCTATTTTTATTTTTGACAAAACAATATTAGATAAGCTTCAAGATAAAAAAGATCGACGAGTAGATTTTATTCAGCAAGCATTAGAAAATATTAATATTGATTTGCAAAAACTGGGCTCTTCTTTAAGCGTTTATTATGGCGAACCTTCAGAAATTTTCGGGCAAATTATTAAAGAAAAAAATATAAAAAATGTTTATGCGAATCATGATTATGAACCTTACGCTATTGAACGCGATGCCAATATTAAAAGTCTTTTAGAAAACAATGAAATTGAATTTAAAACATTTAAAGACCAATGTGTTTTTGAAAAAAGCGAGGTTGTAAAAGATGACGGATTGCCTTACACCGTGTTTACGCCTTACAGTAAAAAATGGAAGAAATATCTTAAAACGGAAAACTACCAACCCTTTTTAACCGAAAGTTATTTTCAAAGCTTTATTAAGCAAGTACCAAATAAAATTATTGATTTACAATTGTTAGGGTTTGAAAAAACCGACATGATTTTAAATAAAAATATAACGGTTAGCAATTTACTTCTAGAGAAATATAAAGAACATCGAGATTATCCGGCTATAGATGG
The DNA here is from genome assembly GCA_947449125.1 of Bacteroidota bacterium. Lineage (GTDB taxonomy): Bacteria > Bacteroidota > Bacteroidia > B-17B0 > Aurantibacillaceae > Aurantibacillus. The sequence continues at coordinate 2,287 of CANFQR010000008.1, forward strand.
CACAAGTAAATTAAGTGTTTACCTGCGTTTTGGCATTGTAAGCATAAGAGAGTTAGTTTCTAAAAGCGTTACTGTTAGCGAAACTTGGTTAAACGAATTAATATGGCGCGATTTTTATATGATGATTTTGTTTCACTTTCCTCATGTGGTCAATAGTGCGTTTAAAAAGCAATACGATAAAATTGTTTGGAGTAATAATGAAGATTATTTTATCAGGTGGTGTAAAGGACAAACCGGCTTTCCCATTGTTGATGCAGGAATGAGAGAGTTGAACTCAACTGGTTTTATGCATAACCGTGTAAGAATGATTGTAAGTAGCTTTTTAGTAAAAGATTTATTGATTGATTGGCGGTGGGGAGAGGCTTATTTTGCTCAAAAATTAAACGACTTTGATTTAAGTGCAAATAATGGTGGATGGCAATGGGCAGCTGGTTGTGGTTGTGATGCTGCGCCTTATTTCAGGGTTTTTAATCCTACTGAACAACAAAAAAAATTTGATTCTAAATTTGAATACATAAAAAAATGGATTCCCGAATTTGGTACATCAAAATACCCATTGCCAATTGTAGACCACGCGAAAGCTCGTTTAACAGTGATTTCTTTGTATAAAAAAGTACTTTCTGAAAATAAGCAAACCCAATTATTTTGATAATTGTTTACTAAACCAATTTAATGATTTTTAATTTATCAAATAGCCAAATAATTCGGTAGGTTGGATCTATTTCCCACCATTTTACTGCAAAGTTTGGTTTTGAGCCTGCTTGATGATGATTATTTTGAAATAATTCACCCATTAATAAAAAATCTATAAAAAGGGTGTTTTTTGATTTATCCGAAGAATTAAAATTTCTGTATCCATATTTATGCCCTGCCCAATTTACGATTGCACCTTGAATAGGTCCGATAAAAAAATGAATCGGTAAAAATAGATACATCCACCATTCTGTTGCAAAAGCGCTGTAAAACAGCACATAAAATGCGGCAAAAATTAATCTCATTAACCAACTATCTGCAATTTTATCTATGGTTGTAAATTCAGGGAAATTACGATCAAATTTATCTTCAACAATAACTCGCTTATTTAAAACATCATTGTATATTTTTCTTGTGTGTAACATCATTTGAAAAGCATCCTTAAAAAAATGAGGTGTATGAGGATCTTTTTCGGTGTCGCTATATGCATGATGCATTCTGTGAAGTATGGCGTAAGCTCTAGCATTCAGATATGATGAGCCTTGAGTAATCCACGAAAAAACATAGAAGAACTTGATCCAAAATTTATTCATTGTAAACATTTTATGCGCTGCGTAACGATGCAGAAAAAAGGTTTGGCTAAACAATGAAAGATACCAATGACAAATTAAAAAAAGAAGAATATACATTTATAGAGGCTTGTTAAGAGAGACTGTAATGTCAGTATTATTTATAAATTAATCGCTAACAATTATGTTAAATTAATTGGGTTATTATTTTAAATGGTTTTGTGAGTGGAACGAACATTTAAAAATTTTAAAAAGAAAAAACCGAAAATTATTATAATAATAATTACTCTTTAACTAATTTAATGATGGTGTTTTCAAATTTTAAAATGAACAGACCATTGGGAAGAAATGAAAAATCAGTTTGGTTTATATTTTCCCCAGACCAAACAATTCGACCAAAGGAGTTAATTAAAAAACAAGTTTCAATCCCCAAATTACTTGTTATAGAAATTTTATTTGAAAAAGGATTTGGAAAGCATGTTATATTTTTTTCAATTGTAATTTCATTATTGTCGGTTGTTAAACAACTCTTAGTATAATTTTGAAAGAATTGCCACATTAGGTAAGTTGCGCTAAACTGGTTACTTACAGTTGCAGTGCCTGAAACAAGACCTCCAGGCCAAGAATGGTCCCCATCATAACTTACATATTGTTCAATTACTGAATTACAAGTACAATTTGAATATTTAAAATGATCGAATTGATTTACATTATGAAAAAGAATACTTTTTATAGTGTTGCAAGCATAATTTGAACTGATAATACTAAACATACTGTCTTGAGGAGGAAAATAAGTACCTGTTGACCCTATTGTTGTGCCACCATAATACTTTACATTTTGATCTAAATAAGAATGGAAACTAATAATTGGAATCGCTCTGGAAGGATTCCATGGATAATACATTAAATTACCTGCTACTGGCGCAATTGCCGCAAACCTGCTTGTAAGTTGATTCGCAAGGCGGTAGCAAAGCAACGCACCATTTGAAAATCCCGTTGCGTAAACTCGCATGGTATCAATAGGCCTGGAGGCAAATAAATTATTTAGTAATGAATTCACAAATCCAACATCGTTAATATTTAGTCCTGTAGCAGGAGCGCAACAGCCTCCTGCATTCCAAGTTCGGTTTCCGGCAATTTTTACACCTTCGGGATAAACAACAATAAAACCAGATGAGTCAGATTTTTGAGAAAGTCGTGATTGATATTGAATCGATTGATAACCAAGTGGGCTACCCCCATGAAAAGCTAAAACTAGTGGATAGTTTGTTGATGTATTATAACCTGTTGGAAGATGTGTTAAAAAAGTTCGCCAACGATTGCCAACATAAATACTATCATAAATATTGGTTTGACAAAAACCAATATTAGTAAAAAAAAGTAAAATAATAATTCTAAAAAAAGAGTTATTGCCTACCATCTTTATTATAATTAGATTTTTTATTTGATGGCATAAAATTAAAATAGTTTAAATCACTTTAAAAACTGATTAGGAATTTGTAAATAATCTAAATTATCCATTAAGAGCTTCAGCTCCACCAACAATCTCTAAAATTTCTTTAGTAATAGAAGCTTGACGCGCTTTATTGTAGGTTATTTTTAATTCTTTTTGCATGGCTTGAGCATTATCTGTTGCTTTGTGCATTGCTGTCATTCTTGCACCGTGCTCGCTTGCCACAGAATCTAACATTGCTTTGTAAAATTGTGTTTTTATTGAGCGTGGAATTAATTCATTGATAATAGATTCTTGGCTTGGCTCAAATAAATAATCAACATTTAATTTTTTTTCGCCCGTTTTGGCGGGCATAACTGGCAACAATTGTTCTTCAACAGGAGTTTGAACAGCAGCATTTTTAAATTGATTATAAACTAAAACTACTTTATCAAATTGTTTGTTTAAAAAAGATTCCATTACTTTTTCTACAAACTCAGAGGTAGTAGAAAAATTTAATTTATCAAATAATGAACTTGTATGAGTTGGTAAATCAGTTCCGCTAATATTGTATGCTGTACGTTTAAAAGCATCTTGAACTTTTTTACCTATTGATAATACTGTAATATTATAACCCAAGTAATCATTATTAATTAAATGATTGGTTTTCTTAATAATATTTGAATTAAATGCACCAGCTAGTCCCCTGTTTGATGAAATAGGAATTATAAGTATGTTTTTACCATTTGTATTTCGTGCGTAAACATTATCGCCTGAATCAACACTAGCGCTTACGTTTTCTAAAAGGTCTTTAAGCTTGTTTGCGTAAGGGCGCATTTGTATTATTGCATCTTGAGCTCGCTTTAACTTTGCAGCACTTACCATTTTCATAGCACTGGTAATTTGCATAGTAGAACCTACCGATGCTATTCTATTTCTTACTTCCTTTAAACTTGGCATTTTTTCGAAATTTTAAATTTAAAATATTAAATAATTTAATATTTCTTTTAGTTATATTTCGCGGTTAATTCTTTTGCACAAACCTCTAAGGTATTTGTAATTTCATCTGTATATTTTCCAGCTTTTAGGTCATCTAATACAGATTTATGCTTACGTTCTAATGCATCTAAAAAATCTTTCTCAAATTCACGAACTTTATTTACAGGCACATTTCTAAGTAAATTTTTAGTGCCCAAGTAAATTATCGCAATTTGCTGCTCAACTCTATATGGTGAAAACTGACCTTGTTTTAAGATTTCGGTGTTACGAGAACCTTTATCAAGTACAGATTTTGTAGCGGCATCTAAATCTGACCCAAATTTAGAAAAAGCTTCTAATTCGCGATATTGCGCTTGGTCTAATTTTAGAGTCCCCGCAACTTTTTTCATTGATTTTATTTGAGCATTACCACCAACACGCGATACAGAAATACCAACGTTAATTGCAGGACGTATACCAGAGTTAAAAAGATTGGACTCTAGAAAAATCTGTCCGTCAGTAATTGAAATAACATTTGTAGGAATATAAGCAGATACGTCGCCAGCTTGCGTCTCAATAATTGGCAGGGCGGTTAGTGAACCCCCACCTTTTACCAAATGTTTAATTGATGCAGGTAAGTCATTCATGCTTTGAGCAATTGAATCGTTTGCATTTATTTTTGCAGCACGCTCTAATAATCTGCTATGTAAGTAAAACACATCACCCGGATAAGCTTCACGTCCTGGAGGACGGCGAAGTAGCAATGAAACTTCACGGTAAGCAACTGCTTGCTTTGATAAGTCATCAAATACAATTAATGCTGGTCTACCGGTATCTCTAAAGAACTCTCCAATTGCTGCACCGGCAAATGGCGCGTAAAATTGTAACGGTGCAGGGTCTGCCGCACTTGCTGCAACTACAATTGTATAAGGCATAGCTCCGTTTTCTTCTAATACACGAACAACATTCGCTACTGTAGAAGCTTTTTGACCAACAGCTACGTATATACAAAATACAGGTTTGCCCGCTTCAAAAAACTCTTTTTGATTAATTATTGTATCTATACAAACAGCAGTTTTACCAATTTGTCTATCACCGATTACTAATTCACGTTGACCACGACCAATAGGAATCATTGCATCTATAGCTTTTATTCCGGTTTGTAATGGCTCGGTTACAGGTTGACGGTAAATTACGCCAGGTGCTTTACGCTCTAATGGCATTTCATAAGTTTCACCTGAAATAGGACCTTTTCCATCAATAGGGTTTCCTAAAGTGTCAACAACTCTTCCTAACATTCCTTCACCCACTTTTAGAGAGGCAATACGTCCTGTACGCTTAACTGGACTTCCCTCGCTAATTCCCTCGCTAGGCCCTAGTAAAACAGCCCCAACGTTATCTTCTTCAAGGTTTAATACAATTGCCTGTAGGCCAGTTTCAAATTCGATTAACTCTCCGGATTGTACTTTAGAAAGCCCATAGATTCTGGCAATACCATCACCTACTTGCAATACTGTTCCTACTTCTTCTATATCGGCTTCACTTTTAAAGCCACTTAATTGTTCTCTTAAAATTGCAGATATTTCTGCCGGTTTTATCTCAGCCATTTTGTTTGATATTCAATTATTAATTTTTATTAGCTAAATTCTTTTTCAGGTCAGATAGTTTTCTTTTAACACTCTGATCTATTTGTTTATCGCCAATTGAAAGGATAAATCCACCAACAATTGATGGATTTATCCTTTCAATAAGTTCGACATTGGTATTTGATCCGCTTTCTTTTATAATATCCAAGATTCTTTTTTTAGAGTCTGAATCTAATTCAATTGAGGATGTAACAACCGCTGTAATTATGTTGTTTTTTACTTTATATTGTTCGTCAAATTGTTTAGCAATTGAAGGAATATAAAATTCGCGACGTTTTTTTGATAGTAAATTTATAAACGATAAGGATAGCGCAGTAATTTTTCCTGAAAACACAGAAGTAAAAATTTCTTGTTTTTTGTCTGGCTTAATTGTGGGACTGTTAAGTAACAAAACAAAATCGTGATTAGCTTCACAAACTTGTTTAATTAATTTCATATCAGACCTTGTTGCATCTAATTGCTGTTTTTCAATTGAGAGATCAATCAAGGATTTAGCGTATCTGGTAGCAACTATCATTTTAGTTTAACTTTACGTCTTTCATCAAGTCATTAACCAACGCTTTTTGCTTGTCGTTAGAAGACAATTCGCTACGCAATATTTTTTCAGCAATTTCAAGTGACAAAATAGCAACTTGATTTTTTAATTCAGTAATTGCGGCATTTTTTTCGTTTACAATTTGCTCTCTTGCACTTGAAATAATTCTGTCCGATTCTTTTTGCGCTTTTGATTTTGCCTCGTTAACAATGGCATCTTTTGCTTCGCGCGCCTCTTTAATAATGGCATCTCTCTCGTTGCGAGCTTCAGCTAATATTTTTTCATTGTTAGTTCTGAGCTCACGCATATCTCTTAAAGCACTTTCGGCACTAGCTAAGGCATCTTCAATACTTTTTTCACGTGTTTTAATTGCATTTAATATTGGCTTCCACGCAAATTTCCCTAACAACACCAACAATAGTATGAATGTAATTGTTGTCCAAAATATTAATCCAACTGCGGGCTCAATTAAACTTGATAAAATAAATAAGTTCATTTTATATTGTTTTTATATAATTATAGTTTTAATTTTTTACGATTACAAAATTAAACCTAAGTTATTACCAATCGTAATAACTTAGGTAAGTTTTGAAAACTACTTCGACATTAAAGCAACTACTACACCGAATAATGCAACACCTTCTACAAGGGCTGCAGCGATGATCATAGCTGTTTGAATTTTCGAAGTTGCTTCTGGCTGACGTGCAATTGCGTCCATTGCGTGTCCACCAATTTGTCCAATACCGATGCCGGCACCTATTACGGCTAAACCTGCTCCGATTGCTGCGATACTTCCTGTCATTTTTACTTGTTTTTGTTGGTTATTAATAATTTTTTAGTGTTTTGCGGAAATTTTTTCGTTTTCTACATGTCCAGATTCTTCAGAGTGCCCCGCAACTGCAGAACCGATAAATAAAGCTGTTAGCATAGTAAAGATATATGCTTGCAAAAACGCAACTAAACACTCTAGAACATCAATAAATAAAGCAAACGCAACAGATACTGGCGCAATATAAATGGTTTTAAACACAAAAATTAAGCCTACAAGCGAAATAACGATAATGTGACCTGCCGTGATATTAGCAAACAGACGAATCATTAATGCAAACGGTTTTGTAAGTATTCCAACTATTTCAATTGGTATTAAAATTGGCCAAATTGCTTTAGGGGCATGAGGTAAAAAAATATGTGACCAGTAATTTTTGTTTCCGTTAATATTGGTGATAATTAAGGTTGCAACAGATAAAACAAGCGTAAAGGCAATGTTTCCTGTTAAATTGGCGCCAATTGGAATCAGACCAAAAACATTATTAACTAAAATCATAAAAAATACTGTTAACAAATAAGGAACGAATTTATCGGAGCCATGACCAATGTTACCTTTAGCAATATCATCTCTTACAAAAATAATGAGAGGTTCAAAAAATGATTGTTTGCCCTTTGGGGCGGAAGATACACCAGTTGTTTTGTAGGCTTTTGCAATTGAAGTGAACAACATAACTAAAAGAATAACTGAAAGAAACATTTGAGTTATATTTTTCGTAATCGAAAAATCTAATGGAGCATTATTATTAACGGAAATTTCGGCATTGTTTTTGGTTATTGCAATAAATTGACCATTTTCATTTGGAATGGCTTCTGCATAATAAATTTTTTCTTCGAAATTTATAAAGCGTTCACCGTTTTTTTCTACAACTACTTTTCCATGCGTGTCGTGGTGAAATTCTGAAGACATAAAGAAAATGATACCTGTTTTACCCTTTAAAATTACAGGTAAAGGTAATGAAACAGCGTCATGACCTTCACCCCAAAGATGCCATGAATGTGAATCTAAAATGTGTTCGAAAGCAATTTTAGTAATGTCTATTGGACCATCATTTGATGGTTGACCATGATGGCCTTGAATTGCAGCCTCATTGCTTAAATTTAAAGAATCAGAAACACTATGTAGTTCTTGAGAAGAGGCATTAATTTTTAAAGATGTCAATATAAATATTGCAAATATTATGAAACTGACATTTAAAATTTTTAAATATGAATTGGTTTTACTGATCATTAGGCAATGTGTATTTGATTAGCTAAATCGGGCGCAAATGTATAGCTTTTTTATTAAAAACAATATAATTTTATTTGAAAAATCTTTTTTTAATGATTAAAAAAGCTGTTAAATTTTGGATTATTTCTTAAAAAAATGTAGAATTGAGACCTATCAAACTAATTTCACACAAAAATTAAATTACCATGAATTATTGGCTTATTAAATCCGAACCTTTCAAGTATAGTTGGGAAACATTTAAAAAAGATAAGAAGGCTTGTTGGGACGGCGTAAGAAATTATGCTGCGAGAAATAATTTAAGAGATATGAAAAAAGGTGACCTCGCATTTTTTTATCATAGTAACGAGGGTGTTGAAATTGTTGGTATTGCAAAAGTTCTGAAAGAACATTACCAAGACCCTACAAGTAACGAAAAGGCCTGGTTAGCTGTTGATTTTGTTCCATATAAAGAATTGAAATCTACTGTTAAACTTGAAACGTTAAAAAAAGACCCGTTTTTTAAAAATATGGATTTAATTAGACTTTCAAGGTTAAGCGTTGGAAAAGTAACCGAAACTGAGTTTTATAAAATTTGTGATTTGGGAGGCGTTGAATTAAACTAATGCATCTAATATTTTAACGCTGTTATTTAATCTAGTATCATTTACGCCGGTTATAATTGAAAATGACGAGTTTAATTTCTCTACCTCGTTTATGTTCAATTTTAAAATTAAATCTCTGTTAAATTTATTTTTTCTTAGGTTATCTTTCTCCCATTCAACATCGTTTGCTGTAATTAAATAGTAATCGTATTTTATTTTGCGCAGATTATTGGAAATAAATTCAGGTGTATTATTAAATTCCAATTCTGCCCAAATTTTAAGCGTTATCAGTGTGGTGTCGCAAAACAAAAACCTAGTAGCTTTTTTAATTTTCTTTAGTTCAGATTTAATTTGTTTGTCTGCAATAAATATTAAATCGCTTAAGGAGTAATTATTAATATCTCGAGTATTGAAATATTCTCGCGAAAATTCAGGAACCCATAAAGTATTGTAATGATTTGCGAGCGATTGGCAAAGAGAGGATTTACCGGTACTCTCGGCACCTATTATGCCTATTTTAATAATATTTTTTTCCATTTTATCCAGCCGTAAAACGCCATTATTGAAAAGAATAAATAAAGCAAGGCAAAAAGCCACATAAACTTTAAACTATATAGTGCAACATATGAAATATCAATAAAAATCCATGCCAGCCAGTTTTCAATCCATTTTTTTGTCATCATAAATGTTGCGGTTAAACTGAATGCAGTTAAGATAGCATCTATTAAAACTCGGTCGCCTCTTAAATAGGTTAGTATAAAAAACAAGACAATTGTTTGCGCAATAGTAATGGTAATTAGCAAGGGGTATCTTTTTTTAGGTGTTTTCGAAACAATAAAGACTTTTCCTGTTTTTTTTCTCCAAAAGTACCAACCGTATAAGGCAGAAAAAAAATAAAAGACTTGTAGGCCCAAATCGCCAAATAATCTAGCTTTATAGAACTCATAAGCTGAGGCAATTACAGATAATATTGCTATGGGCCAACAAAAAACATTTTCTTTAATGGTTAGCCAAACACCCAGTATTCCGGTAATCAGGGCTATAAAACTAATAAGAGACATTATATCTCCAATTTATGTTCTTTATATGTGTCTAATATTTTAATAAAATTTTCGTAAGGTGCGTCGTTGTCCCATAAATAGGAATTAAAAGCTATTCCATAAAAACCCATTTCTGCTGCTCTTGCGATCGTATTTGGTGATGTGCCGCCGCGTGCTACGAATTTTTTGCCGGAATTATTTATGGCAGCTTTTATTCCGGTTTCATAATAACCACTATATAACTCGCTAGTAATGTTATTAAAGATTGTCCCAATTAAATAATAATCAAAATTATAATCTTCTGTGTTATAAGTTTCTTGTAGTCTGGAGTAGGATCGGCTTTTAGAAATTTTCCCGAATTTTAATTTTAATCTTTGTCGAACTAGAAAGTATTTCCATTTTTTTGATAAATGCGTTTTTGTTAAATGTATTCCTTTTAAATTAAACTTTAATGCAAGTTGATGATGTGAATGAATGACTATGTATTTATGAAAATGTTCAGGGATCTCTTTAATATAAGCTATCATTTGATTAGTTGAGTGATTCGGTTTCCTGAGGTGTAAATTTGTCAAACCGCTCTCAAACATTTTTGTAATAATGCTTGTTTCGTCTGGGACATCTTTACTAGATGTAATTACAAATAATTTCATAGTGATTGTTTAATTAAAAACATTTTTCAATTTCGGAAAATAAAAGTACATTTTTTTCTAATGCATTTCCAATTACAATCATGTTTGCCCCTGAATTAATTAATCTTTTTGTTTTTTCTTTATTATCTATGCCTCCGCCAACAATAAGAGGTATGTGGATTTCTTTTTTTAGCTGTTTAATTAAAGTAGTAGGTATTGTTGATTTAGCGCCACTTCCTGCTTCCAGATAAATAGCTTTAAATCCGAGCTGCTCTGCGGCAATTGCAGTATGACAAATTATTTTTTTATTTTTTGGATTTAAGGGTTTTGTTTTTGTAACTTTTTCGGTTGTTGAAATGTTGTTTCCGTTAATTAACAAATAAGCTGTTGGCAAACAATTCAACTTCATTTTTTTAATTTTTGGAGCAGCTATAATATGTTTGCCAATAAGGAAATCAGGGTTTCGGCCGGATAATAAACTTAAAAGTAATAAGCCATCAGCAGATTTTGATAATTGGGTTTCGTTGCCGGGAAATATTATGACAGGTTTTTTTGATATTTTTTTTATAGCAAGTATGGTTTTATTTAAGTTGCCTGTTAGTACCCCACTTCCTCCAACTAAAAAACAAGAAACTTTACTATTATTCGCTATATGAATTAATTCGGGGTTATATTTATCCGGATCAATAAGTAATGCTAATAACGGTTTTTTATTAGATTGTAAATTTTTTATTAGTTGTTTAAATTTCATTTAGGATGTACACCATTTTATATTCTCCTAGCGGTTCACATTTCAACTTGTATTTTTTTTTAAGAGCCTTGGTTTCTATTTTACCAATTAATATGTCGTCACTAAAATTATCTATAATTAAATTTGTTTTAAAATCAAGTTTTTTTAGACCGTAAACTTTATATAAAGCTTCTTTTGCTGCCCACAATGTAATGAGTTTTTCAATATTATTACTAGCGAATTTTAATTCGGTTTTGTTTAGAAATTTGAATTGAACTTTTAAAACTTTATCACGAATTAACTCAATATCAATTCCTGTATTTTCTTTTTCATTAACAATAATAACCAAATAGTCATGTGAATGTGAAATTGATATGTATTCTGTTCTATCGGCTAAAAAAGGTTTGTTTGTTATTGTATATCGTAAGTTTATTTTGCTACCAGTAAATAATTTATCAAGCAAATATATTGTCCCAGCTTTTTCTAATTCCCGCTTTGATAAGTTTTGCTGAATAAATGAGAATTCATTTAAGTTTAAAACTCCTATAGAAATAAAGGCTTCAGGCTTTAAAATGGTAATCACAAATAATTAATTGAGTTTTACAAACTTATAACTTATCTTTGTAAACCTTTAAAAATAATAATTAAAATATATATGTCAACAACCGCCACAAAGTACATTAAGTACAAAGTAAAAGATATCTCATTAGCAGAATGGGGTCGTAAAGAAATAAAATTAGCAGAAGAAGAAATGCCTGGTTTAATGGCGCTGCGACAAGAATACGGAGCTTCTAAACCTTTAAAAGGTGCTCGAGTTGCAGGTTGTTTGCATATGACCATTCAAACAGCTGTGTTGATAGAAACTTTAACAGCGTTAGGGGCTGAGGTAACTTGGAGTTCGTGTAATATTTTTTCTACACAGGATCATGCAGCTGCAGCTATAGCTGCTGCGGGCATACAAGTTTATGCTTGGAAAGGCATGACAGCAGAAGAGTTTGATTGGTGTATAGAGCAAACATTATGGTTTGGAGAAGACCGTAAACCATTAAACATGATTTTAGATGATGGCGGAGATTTAACCAATATGGTTTTCGATCAGTTTCCAGAATTAGCTTCGGGAATAAAAGGATTGTCAGAAGAGACTACAACAGGCGTTCATCGTTTATACGAACGTATGGCAAAAGGTACTTTATTATTACCGGCTATAAACGTAAATGATTCTGTAACAAAATCAAAATTTGATAATAAATATGGTTGTCGTGAATCATTGGTTGACGCTATTCGTAGAGCCACAGACATTATGCTTGCAGGAAAAGTAGCTGTGGTTGCGGGTTATGGTGATGTTGGTAAAGGTTCAGCACAATCTTTGTCTTCTCAAGGCGTACGTGTAATTGTAACTGAAATTGATCCTATTTGTGCTTTGCAGGCAGCAATGGATGGTTATGCTGTTCAAAAAATGGATAATGCCGTTAAAGTTGCCGACATTATAGTTACAACCACAGGAAATAAAGACATAGTTGTTGGTCGTCATTTTGAATCAATGAAGCATGGGGCAATAGTATGTAATATTGGACATTTTGATACTGAAATTGATATGGCTTGGCTAAATAAAACATACGGTGACACCAAAGACACTATTAAACCTCAGGTTGATAAATACACCATTAATGGTAAAGATATTATTGTGTTAGCAGAAGGTCGTTTAGTTAATTTAGGATGCGCAACCGGTCATCCAAGTTTTGTAATGAGTAATTCATTTACTAATCAAACTTTGGCTCAGATAGAATTATGGACTAATACAGCTGCTTATGAAAAAAAGGTATATGTGTTACCAAAAATTTTAGATGAAAAAGTTGCCCGTTTACATTTAGCTAAAATAGGCGTAGAGCTAGATACCTTAAATAATGAGCAAGCAGATTATATTGGCGTTAAAGTTCAAGGGCCATTTAAATCAGACGCATATAGGTATTAATAAATACAACCAAAAAAAACTAAAGCCGGGTAATACCGGCTTTTTTTATATAACAATTAAAAAAATTAAATTAAAACAACAAACGATATTGGGGGATGATGAAAAATTTTAGTTGGTAATCGGTTTTTATCACCTGATTTTTAAGATCATATGTTTGTTGAAAAACATTATCGTTTTTTGTTACATTTTGAATATCGATAGTAAATTCATGCGTTACTTTTTTTGAATTATACTTGTAACCCGGTTTCATGTCCATCCTAAAATAATCCGGATATTGCATAGAGAAAGCTCTTGTGCCATCCCTAACCTCGTCGTTCTTAGCTTTACTTGCTTCTAAATCAATTGGAGTGTATCGTTTTCCACCGGCATAAGTAGCTCTAATATCAAGGCTTAAAATATGTTTTTGACTTATTTTAAATTCTTTACCAGCTAACAAATTAAATACATAATTACCATTAAAAGCTGTATTGCGAATAATATTGTCACTACCTTTATACTTGCTTTGAAATAGGCTACTCGTAAAAAGCGCGTAGTAACCCTTACTGTAAAATTTTTCTAGCGTTATTTCAATACCATAATTATTACCACTACCCCTGCTAACTAAATTATTTACATTGGGGCTATTAAAATCTGCACCTAAATTTAAAGCTGAAAAATGACTAGGAAAATTTTTTATCGGGGCATTATAAATATATTGATAATAAATTTCTGCTTTTAATCTGAAGTTGGTACTGAAGCAATTATCATAAGCAATTACGCCATGCGCGGCTCTTGTAAAATCTAAATTTTTATTTGTTTCAATTCGGTTGCCGTTTAAAGAATCGCTGGCAAAATAAATGTAAATAGGTTGTAGTTGACTATGCATCCCTCCGCCTAAACTTAAAGATTGTTTGGCATTGATAGAATATTTCAATCCAATTCTGGGCTCAATTGCATTTGAATTATTTAACAAAAAAAACTGATTACTTACTCCCGCATTAATAAGAAAATCATCGCTGAATTTATGCTGCCACTGAACAAAACCTCGCACCAATGATGTAAAGCCTTTATAGTTTCTTAAGGTAATAAAGGTATTAGTGCCAAATAAATTATCTATACTGTCAACAAATAATGTTTTATATAATTCCGCATAAATACCAGCATTAAAGAAATTTTTTGCATTAAACTTTTTATTAAAGGATGAGTTAAAGGAGTATTTGATATTTTGAGTTGTTTGCCTGTATTCTGGTTTTAAATTTTTTGGGGTTTTAAAGGATGTATCAACTCTGTCGGCAATAATATTATTATAGGATCCGCTAATTCCAAAATTTGTTTTTAAGTAAGCATTATTTTTAAATAGGTAGGTGTGAGATACACCAGAAGCACCAACATTTGATTTAAAGTAGGTGTCGCGCGCACTGTAACCAAAAATGTCCTGCCCACCTTTTTTATCACTTTCCAACAATGCAATATAACTAAGGCCACCAATGCCCCAGATTGAAAATTTCCCAAATCTGTTGGTGCTAAAATCTGTTTTAAAAGTAATATCTTGATATTGCGGAACTGCTGCGCCGGTTCCGAAATCTATATTAAAAAATTTAAACACCGCTAAGGTAGAGTAACGATAATTCAACAAAAAAGAAGAATTTTTAGTAATGGGTCCTTCAGCGCCAAGCTCAAAACCATTAAATCCCATTTGCGCTAAAAATTCGTATTTTTCGTTATTGCCCTGACGAATTTTTAAATCAAAAACACCAGACGTGGCATTGCCATAGTCTGCGGCAAATGCGCCACTCATAAAATCAGAATTATCAAGTGTGTTGTTATTAAGAATACTAATTGGACCTCCTGTAGAACCTGAATTCCCGAAGTGATTTGGGTTAGGAATATCCAAACCATTTAGTCGCCAAAGAATGCCAATTGGAGAATTGCCTCTTATAATAATATCGTTTCTTGAATCGTTTGCTCCGCTAACTCCCGCAAAATTAGCAGCCATTCGGGCGGGGTCATTTCGGCTACCTGCGTACCTTGCAGCCTCTTCTGAGCTGAAAAGTCTTGAG
>CANFQR010000009.1 GCA_947449125.1 Bacteroidota bacterium
TATGGAATGCTAAAAGCGTTGTTATTACAGGAGGAGAACCGCTTATTTATAATTTAGAAAAGCTAACTAAATCTTTAGAAGACAACAATATTGAAACTTTTATAGAAACATCAGGGTCATATAAGTTAAGCGGAAACTGGAATTGGATATGTTTAAGCCCTAAAAAAACCATGAATCCCTTGCCTGAAATTTACAAAAAGGCTAATGAGCTAAAAATAATTGTATTTAATAAGCATGATTTTATATGGGCGGAAGAAGAAGCAAAAAAAGTGGCTGAAAATTGTTACCTATACTTGCAACCTGAATGGAGTAAACACAATGAAGTTCTACCTCAAATTATTGAATATGTAAAAGCTAACCCAAAATGGATGATTAGCTTACAATCTCATAAATACATGAATATTCCTTAAAAATTACTCTTGCAACAAAAAATTTGTAACTGCCTGCGAATAACTCTTTGCAACATTTAAAAGTCTGTTATTAGTTTTTACACCTTTATAATTTAAATCCATTTTCATTAATTCAACACATTCTGTTTCATGATCTTGGTATAAACTTTCGCCGTAAACTAAAGGTGAGTTAATTAATCTACACATATTTAAATTTCTTGAAAAAACACCTGAACTAGTCGTATTTAAACATTTTTCGGCTAAATAATCGGCATGATGTTGCGATGCAATAGGAATATTTAAATATTTATTGAACAAATTAACAGTACTAGAAGCCAATTTTTCAGATTTATCTAATTGATCGGTTAATAGTAATCGTAAAAAATGAATTTTATTTTCATAATTAGTTAAGTTATCTCTTGTAAAGGCGCCACCAATAAATGCCATTGTATAATTTTTTTTTGTTGTTTGTTTCCAAGGATTATTTTTCTCATCAACATTGTAATGAATAACTAAGCTTGCGTGCGGAAAAAAATCATTCATGATTTTGGCTCTATTATTTAAATCAAAATCTCTAAAAAATTCCCAAAATAAATCTCTGTCTTTTAATTTTATTAATCGTTTATGTTCATGAACAGAAATAATGTCTGATTTTTTTAAACTATCTAAAACCCTATGTTTATGATATTTTAACCAATAGTTATAATTGCAGTTAAAAGAATTATAATTATCCTGATTTCTGGTTATTAAAACTTTAGCCCCCTCCTCTTCAAGCATTTTTTTAACCAAAAGTGCTGTATTAAATGTTAAAACACTTTCAAACAATTTTATAGTATCGTTTGGAGAATTGACACTGTCTTTTACAAAATAGAGAAACTTTTGTTCAATTTTTGCATCAGTTAAATTTGCTGCCGAATGACCAGGGTCAATGGCTATACGATAACCCGCCAATTTTAAATTTTTATCTTTTTTACTTAGTTTTCGTTTGTTTACACCCTTAACCTTAATACTATCAAATTGTTGTTTAGATAAGTTTTTTAATCCTTTTTGTTTTATAAAATGCCGTTGTTCTTTAAAGTCAGAATTACTAAAGAAATCAGCAAGTAAAGCAATCTCGTTTTCATAAATTGCCGTTTCTTTATTGCCTTTATCATCCAATAAATAAATAACGTTTTTTTCAAAAATTACACGATTGTTTAACGTATTTTTATAATTAAGATATTTATCAAAACGAAATTTACATTTCTGAATTGTTTGAGATAAAATATTGTTTGTGAGGAATAAGAATAATAAAAATATCCTGAACATATTTATAAAATTAAAATAATACGATTTAAAATAAATAGTAAATTCAAATTGTTATCAAACAATTTATGTTGACAGATGCTCAAATAAAAAAAATAATCTCAAGAGAATTAATATTTAAGACTTCTCGTTCCAGTGGTAAAGGCGGGCAAAACGTAAATAAAGTTGAAACAAAAGTAGAAATTCATTTTAATATTCAAGATTCTGAAATTTTAACTGATGCCCAAAAAATTCAGATTAATAAAAAATATAAGGCGTTAATAAAGGATACTACCATAAAAGTATTAGGTAATAAATACCGTAGCCAACTTGAAAACAAATTAGATGCAAGTGAAAAACTAATTAAACTAATAAATAAATTACTAAAACCAGAAATAATACGAATAAAAACAAGCCCTACTAAATCTTCAATAAATAAAAAAACGGAAACAAAAAAACGCGTAAGCGAATTAAAAAAATCAAGAAAAAAATTAATTTAGGTATGTTGTTTAATTCGCTAATATTTACAGTTTTTTTACCTATTGTTTTTATACTGTATTGGATACTGCCCTATAAATTCCGGAATTACTTTTTGCTGTTTGCCTCTTACTATTTTTATTTTAGTTACAATCCATGGTTTTTATTTTTACTTATAGGCACATCAGGATTGGATTATTATTTGGCAAAAAAAATTTCGGCAACTAATTCTCCTTCTTTAAAAAAAACATTTTTGATTTTAAGTTTAATAAGCAATATTGGTGTGTTGTTTATTTTCAAATACTTTGTTTTTTTTTATAATTCATCAATAGACCTATTTAATTTCAATCATAAATTATTAAATCAATTTATAATTCCTGCCGGTTTATCCTTTTACACATTTCAATCAATAAGTTACACAATTGACGTTTATAGAGGAAAATATAAAGCAGATGATACACTTTCAGATTTTTTACTTTACGTTTCATTTTTTCCTCACATGGTTGCTGGTCCAATAGTAAGGCATAACGATTTAATGCCACAGCTTAAAATTATCAGCTATTTTAGAAATATTAATTGGGCAGATTTTACTACTCTTGTAACATGGGGTTACTTTAAAAAATTGGTAATTGCCGACAATTTAAATTTGATTGTTACACCAATTTTTAATAACGTAAACAATTATTCTGGTGCCGAATTATTGATTGCGGGATTATTATTTGTAATTCAGGTTTACTGCGATTTTAGTGGTTATAGTGATATTGCAACCGGAGTAGCTAAACTTTTTAATATAAATTTTAGTTTAAATATGCGTCGACCGCTTTTTTCAAAATCGTTGCATGAATTTTGGAAACGTAACCATATTAGTATAACAACCTGGTTTAGAGATTATTTATATATTGGCTTAGGAGGCAATCGGGTAAATTACAATAGATGGTTATTAAACTTATTTTTAGTGTTTATTATTAGTGGGTTTTGGCACGGGGCAAATTTTACATTTATTATTTGGGGAGCAATTCATGGCTTCTTTTATGTTACAGAAATTATTTTAAAGTCAAAATTCCCAGAAAGAAATGTTCCTGTAATTATTAAAAGAATTTATTTACTTAGCGTTCACACCATATCACTAATGGCTTTTAGAGCCAACAATGTTACTGATTTGAAAAATATTTACAATCATATTTTTTCGAAAAATATTTTTCAGTTTTCGACTGAAAGTTTTTTTAAAATTCAAGATCGATTCTATTTTTTAATCATATTTTCAGTTATTTTAATTTTACTATTTAAAGAAATTAATGAAGAATATGGGTTAATTAATAACTATAAAAACACCTATAATTTTTTAAAACCTGCTGCCTATATCTTTTTTATTATTCTAATATTTATTATTGGTAATTTTTCGGCAAATACATTTATATATTTTCAATTTTGATTAAAAAAATAATTATATATTTTTTATTAATTACCTGTAGTTTATTTAGTCTACGTTATTTGCATTATTATGGTTTATTAAAACAGAAACAAGGATATTACGGAAAATTTAATGTAGCTTTTTTCGAAAAAAACAAGTTTAATGTTCTAATTCTTGGCTCCTCAAGATCTGAAATGCATTACGATACAAAAATTTTTGACAGTATTACAGGTAGAAATTCTTTTAATTTAAGTATGGCTGGCAGCACACCGCAAAGTTCTTATGCAATATTAAAAGCTTATTTAAAAAACAGTAAACAACCCGATTATCTAATTTACGAAATTGATTTTCACTCGCTAAAAAAACATTCGAACCAAATTAAAGAATTTAATAATTTTTTCCCTTTTCTCTCGAATACTGATTTACGTCATCAATTCAACAAAATAGATTCACGTATGAATCATTTTTATTTCAATCCGTTTTACTCATTTCCATTTGTTGGATTAAAAAATATAAGTACAAGTTTACATGGGTGGTTAAATATCCCTAATCAGAGAGATCATTTATATTTCAAAGGATATTTTAAACAATGTGTTCAACCTAATTTAACTTATGAAAAAGCAATTCCTTATTACAGTTATTTTAATCTTGCAAATAGAAATTACCTTGACTCTATTATTTTACTTTGCAAGAAAAATAAAATAAAAATAACTATGGTTAGTTCGCCGGTATTTGCAGGTGGCGCAATTGATATTATAAATAAAAAACAAATTATCAAACAAATTAAAAATATTGCAAAACAAAACAATATCAAATACTTCAATTTATCTTCACCAACTTTTTGCAACAAAAGATATTTGTTTATTGATCACTTTCATTTAAATTATACAGGAGCAACTAAATACACCTATATTTTTTCTGACATTTTCAATAATAATATCTCAATTTAATCGTTAAATTAGTTTAGATTTTAATTTTTTTGATTTAATTTTATACTATATGAAAAAAATATTTTTCTCTGCTTTTATACTGATATTAATGCATACAGAAGCCCAAGTTCGCAAATACAGTAACGAATTTTTAAATATAGGGGTTGGAGCCCGCGCTTTAGGCATGGGTAATGCAAACATTACTTCGGTAGAAGGTGTTAACTCAGGTTATTGGAATCCGGCAGGTCTGTTAAATCAAAAAAGTGACATTGAAGTTAGTCTAATGCATTCTGAGTATTTTGCTGGGATTGCCAAATACGATTATATTGGCATTTCAAAAAGAATCGACAGTAATAGTGTTGCTGGCATCTCAATTTTGCGCTTTGGTGTAGATAACATTCCAAATACGCTAGATTTAGTAGATGCAAACGGAAACGTGGACTATAACAGAATAACCTCATTTAACGCAGTAGATTTTGCAGCACTTTTAAGTTACTCCCGAAAAATTCCAAAATTAAAAGGAGTTGATGTTGGAAGTAATTTCAAAATCATTCGTCGTAAGTTGGGCAATTTTGGTGGCTCATGGGGTTTTGGTTTAGACGCAGGGGCAAAATACAATTATAAAAACTGGAAATTTGCTGCCATGGCAAGGGATATTACAGGAACTTTTAACGCTTGGACTTATAACTTAAGCGAAGAAAACATTACAACATTTCAACAAACCGGAAACGAATTACCTTCTTCGTCAATAGAAATTACTAGTCCAAAATTAATTTTAGGAGCATCTCGTAATTTTTTATTCTGGAAAGACAAAATTTCTGTTTTAGGTGAAGTTAATTTAATCAACACATTTGATGGCAAACGGAATACTGTAATTAAAACAAATAAATGGAGCATGGAACCTGCCATAGGTAGCGAAATAGGTTACAAAGGTTTTGTTTACTTAAGGGCTGGTATTGGAAATATACAAAAACAACTTAGTGACGATGCCACAAAATATATTACTACGTTTCAACCTAATTTCGGAATTGGTGTGAAATATAAAATCTTTACTTTAGACTATGCTCTAACAGATATTGGGGACAGATCAATTGCTCTTTATTCAAATATTTTTTCTTTAAAAATTGACATTAATAAAAATTTAATAAAATGAAGAAACTATTAGGTTTATGTATCATTTGTTTTTTTGCTATTTCAACAATAGCTCAAACTCAAAGCAATGAATGGATAAAATATAATCAACAATACTTTAAATTTCCAATTTTTAAAGAAGGCGTATATAGAATTGATTCGGCAACACTATCTAATTATTTTGATTTAACAAACATAAATCCAAAAAATTTTCAACTATTCTTTAAAGGAAAAGAAAATCGACTTTTTATAAATGGAGAAAGTGACAACAAAATAAACATGGGAGATTACATTGAATTTTATGCCAATCCTGTTATGGGAGATGTTGACTCTTTAGTTTATACGGATATAGCTTATGTACCAAACCCTTATAAAGGTTTATTTAACGACACTATCTATGCCTTTTTAACATTAAATGACCTTACTAATAATAAAAGATTTTTATTGGAAACAGACACAAATTCGGTTGCCTACCCATTGGGTAATTTCTTTTATTCCGAGAAAATATTTACTGGAGGATCTTCTTATAATTCTGTAATTGAATTTGTTTTTGATGCCAGTGACCCGAGGTATACTCAAGCTGAAGGCAAAGGTATTGCTTTTAACAATGGAGGTAGCTTAAACTCTGGTTTTTCAGGATTAAAAACTTTTACTGCTACAAATTTACCTACTAAAATTTCAATAAATCTTTCCGGATTTAGTATAGATGCTACATCACCTAAAGACCATCAGATTAAAACCTATTATTCCAATCAAAATGGCACAAACGTTTTGTTAAATGATACTGTTTTTAAAGGTTATGCTCCAATTAGAAAGACTTACACAATCGGTTCCCAAAATTTAAACAATAATAGTAATATTATCCTAAGTGGTATTGCCTCTGCTTCGCTTGGTTCAATTACTAATTCAAATATGCTGCATTTTGTAAGTTTATTTTATCCACAAATGCCAGATTTAAACAACAATAATTTTACTAAATTATTTGTTGATGATATTGCAACCTCAAATAAAACTTTTTTCAATTTCTCAAATTTTAACTTATCAAATTCCACAAATGTTATGTTTTACGACATAACAAACGGAAAAAAAATCATAACAAAAATTGCCAATTCAAATGTAAGAGTCGTTATACCGAATGCGTTTGGAAGAAAGTTATGCGTAATGAGTTCAGAATTCGCGGTTATCAATATTTCCTCTATGAAAAAGGTAAATCAAACCGGATACTTTACAAATTTTAAAAATTTACCTTCAACCAATCCTTTTGTTTTAATTTATCATAAGAATTTATTAACTGGTGCTATGAATTATAAGAGCTACAGACAGTCAGTAGCAGGAGGTTCTTATAATGTTATTGATGCGGATGTGAACGAACTTTATGAACAATTTTCATATGGCATAAATAAACACCCTATTGCAATTAAAAATTTCTGTAAATATCTTAAAGACAGTTTAAGTAGTCCTCCAAAATACATTTTTATTATAGGTAAAGCTGTTAAAAATGATGCTTTAAGTAACAGCACTCAGTCTTTAAACCTTGTTCCAACCATGGGAATTCCGAGTAGCGACAACCTTTTAACGTCAGTACTTTCATCAAGCAACACAAATAGTTTTGCACCAGAAATTCCAATAGGTCGACTAGCAGCGTTAACAAATTCTGAGGTAGCAAATTATCTAGCAAAAGTTCAACAACATGAGACTTCAGGGCCTGCCGACTGGAAAAAAAGAGTATTGCATTTCGTTGGCGGTGCTGAAGCGAGTTTAACAAATGCTCTTTCTGCGTTTATGTCTGGTTACGAATCAATTATAAAAGACACCTTATTTGGAGCCGAGGTTTTCACTTTCAAAAAAAATACCACAGCACCAATACAAACAGCTATAAGCGATAGTATTATTAGTATTATTAGCAACGGAAGCGCATTAATTAATTTTTTTGGTCACGGTTCCGAACAAGGATTCGATCAGGCAATAGACGACCCTGAAGTTTATAATAACACAGGCAAATATCCATTTGTTGTAGCTAACTCTTGTTATTCAGGCAATATTCACATTCCTGGAAGACAGTCTGTAAGTGAAAAGTTTGTTTTTTCAAACCAAAAAGGAAGTATTGGTTTTTTAGCTACAACTTCATATGGTTTTATTGGTTCTTTAAATAGTTACAACAATTATTTTTATCAGGCCTTAGCAAAAACAAAATATAATAAGGGTATTGGCGATATAGTAAAAGAAACTGCATTTAATAACTCAAGTGCGTTTGACATTCTTACTCAAATTACAAGTTTAGATATGACTTTGCATGGCGACCCTTCATTAAAAATAAGTGTTGGCGATTTTCCTGATTATCAATTAAACAATAATGATGTTATTTTTAACACAAAAAAATATACAGACTCACTTGGTATTACAATAAAATATAAAAATACCGGTAAGGCAATTAAAGATTCCATTTTAATTAAAGTTGAACGATATTTCGCAAATGGTGATTCAGCCTTATTTTATAAAAAAGTTATTACTCCGTTATTTAAAGACAGCATTTGGTTTTTTACACCTGTTGATTTTAATCGTGGAATCGGCTTAAATAAATTTAAGGTTAAAATAGATGAGTTCAATGAAATTGTAGAAAGCATAGAAACCAACAACAGTACAATAGGTACTGTTGATATATTTATCCAGGGAGGAGACATTGTTCCTGTTTATCCCTACAAATATGCCATTGTGCCAAAAACCAATTCCATTATTTTAAAAGCATCAACTACCGACCCATTTGCGCCATCAGGAAACTATAAATTTCAATTAGACACAAACGATACATTTATTAATCCAATACAAACTGCCTTAATTTCAAGTAAAGGAGGCGTTGTTGAATGGAACGTTAATTTACCATTTGCTGATAGTACTGTTTATTTTTGGCGTGTAAGTAAGGATAGTTCTTCTCCTGCTTCACCCTATTTTTGGAGAGAAAGTTCGTTTCAAACTATAGGAACAAAAAGTGGTTGGTCTCAGGCTCATTTTCATCAATTTAAAAATGATAATTACAGATTTGTAAACTATAAAAAAACATTACGAAAATTTGTTTTTGAAAACAACAAGCAAAGTATTGCCTGTCGTAATGGTATACAACCCTATATTTTCCCAACTAATATAAATTTTTTCTTCAATAACATTACCATGTCTAGTTGGGGTTGTGCACCAAATGGCTGGAACTTTGCCGTGTTTGATTCAATTAGCGGCGAACCTGACGAAGTTGTAAGTGTTAATTGGCCTGCCGCGGGTGCAGGAACTTATAACAATTGCGTATGTGTAGACAATCAAATTTTATATGTTTATTCATTTGGTGCCTCAAATTATTGTGGATTTCCGAACTGGAAAACGGATATGCAAAATTTTTTAAATGCAATTCCTCCAAATAACTATGTTTTGGCTTACACAATGGGAGCTACAATTCCTAGTTATGCAGGAATTAGCACTTACAGTAATTCGCTTTATAATGCATTTGAAAGCATAGGGGCTGTTAGTATTAGAAACACAGTAGATACTGTTCCTTATATTTTATTTGGTAAAAAGGGAATGTTGGCAGGCCAAGGACACGAAGTAAAAGGCACCAATAAAAAATCTATAATCACACTTAACGACAGTATTAAAACTCGTTGGAACAGTGGTCTTGTTGTATCTGAAATAATTGGACCTTCTAATAAATGGAATAGTTTACATTGGAAAGTTAAAAGTCTTGATAATAACCCGGGCGATACTACTGTTTTGAAAATTATAGGAATTAGTAATACGGGACAAATAGATACATTAACTACATTTATTCAAGATAGCACAGATGTATTAGCACTTTATAATTATGTTAATGCCGCCACATACCCTTACATTAAACTAGCCGCATTTTTAAAAGACAATACCAACACCACTTCACCCCAAATTAAACGCTGGCAAATTATATATGACGAAGCACCAGAATGTGCGATTAATCCTCTAAAAGGCTTTGAATCAATTAATGATACCTTACAAGAAGGTGATGAAGTAACTTTTAAATTTCCTATTGAAAATATTGGGATGAAAAATTTTAAAGACAGTTTGGTTGTTACCTACTGGATTGAAGATAACAACAGAAACAAAACGCCTTTACCTCAAAAGATGAAATCAAAACCATTTATTCCGGGACAGGTTTTTATTGATACAGTTAAAGTAAATAGTTATCAGTTGGCAGGAAATAATGCACTTTGGTTATACGTAAATCCATTATCTAATTCTAAATATCAAAAAGAACAAACTCAATTTAATAATATCGGTAAATATAACTTTAAAGTTTTTATAGATGTTACAAATCCTTTGTTGGATGTTACGTTTGACGGAATAAGAATTTTAAATGGAGACATTGTTTCTGCAAAACCCTCAATATTTATTACTTTAAAAGACGAAAATAAATTTTTAGCATTAAACGATACAAGTTCATTTAGTGTATTTATTCAAGCGCCAAATCAAGGAACACCACAACGCATTTATTTTGCACAAGGTTTACAATTTACCCCTGCTAATCTGCCAAAAAATAGTTGTAGCATAAATTATAATCCTAATTTAATAATAGACGGTAAATACACATTAATTGTTCAGGCAAAAGACAGAAGTAAGAATAATTCGGGCTCACAGGATTATAAAATACAATTTGAAATTAATAATAAACCAACTATTACAAATGTGCTCAATTACCCTAACCCTTTTAGCAGTAATACAAAATTTGTTTTTACACTAACTGGAAGCGAAATACCGGAAGTTTTCACTATACAAATTATGACCATTACAGGAAAAATTGTAAGAGAAATTCAAAAATCTGAGTTAGGTAATTTACATATCGGTCGAAACATTACAGATTATGCCTGGGATGGAAAAGACGAATTTGGTGATAAGCTTGCAAACGGAGTTTATTTATATAAAATTGTTACAAAATTAAATGGTAACAATATAGATAAATCTGAAAATTTGGCGGATAAATTTTTCGTGAAAGATTTTGGAAAAATGGTTTTAATGAGATAGTTTAAATTACAATCGTCTTTTTTAAGGTCTAATACATTTTTATTTATTTCTTTTATTATTAAAACGCAGTTTAGTTTTATTTCCGAATTGTTTTGTCTTTTTAATCACTGCTGTGGGGTTGTATTCCGGACCAATTCCTAACTCTTCCGGTAGTGGAATTTTTGAAACATCAAATCCCATTAGGGATTCTATTCTTCCAAACTTTGCTTGGTCGTACTGATTAATAAACGTGATAGCTACACCTGCCCTTGACGCTCTCGCTGTTCGACCTATTCTATGTATATAATCTTCCGGGTCTCCAGGCGCATCATAATTAACTACTAGACTAATTCCATCCACATCAATTCCCCTCGATAAAATATCTGTACCTATTAAAACCCGTAATTTTTTTGCTTTAAATTCACGCATAATTTCTTCACGCTCAGATTGTTCTAAATCAGAATGAAATGCTTTAATTGACCCGTTAATAGATCTTAAAACCTTCTCTAATTGTTTAACATTTTCTTTTGTTGAAGAAAAAATAATTACAGACTGGTAATCATCATTTTTCAGAATACTTTTTAATAATGCTTCTTTTTGATTATCATAAACCAGATAAGCTTGTTGAACTATTCCTTCTGCCGGTTTACTAATAGCTATATTGATTTGTTCGGGATTATTGGAAATTTCTTTTGCCAATAACCTCATTTTTGGCGGCATGGTTGCAGAAAATAAAATGGTTTGTCTTTTTTTAGGTAAGTAACTTATGATTGATTTTATTTCGTCAAAAAAACCCATGTCTAGCATTCTGTCTGCTTCGTCTAACACAAGATGTTGCAAATATTCAAATTTAATATCTCCGGCCTGAAGCAAGGAAATTAAACGTCCTGGTGTTGCTACAACAATATCTACCCCTTCTTTCAAAGCGCGTTTTTGTTTCTCCCAGGCCATTCCGTCACTTCCTCCATAAATTGCCATCGACCCAACAGAGCAAAAATAACCCATCCCATCTATTTGCTGATCAATTTGAATAACTAATTCTCTTGTTGGTGCTATAATTAAGGTATTTAAATGCCTTGTTGGCGCATGAATAATATGATTAATAATTGGTAAAAGATAAGCTGCTGTTTTTCCTGTTACGGTTTGTGCGCAGGCAATAAGATCTTTATTATCTGTAATAACTGGTATTGCTTGTTCCTGTATTGGAGTGGGTTGTTTATATCCCATGCTATATAAGCCTTCTAATAAAGCATTGTCAAAATTAAAATTGTCAAAAGTCAAAAGAATATTTATTAATTTATTATATAGCTAAGTTACACTTTAAAAAATAAAATACATGATTTAAATTTTTATTGGTTACTCATAAAAAACATTATCTCTATAACGTAATATTTCTCTGGATTATAAATTATTATGTAACAAAACTCACACAAAATTATTTTGAATCAGATTATCTTTGTAATGTAAATTGTTATTTAGAAATCATGATTATAGTTAATATATTATATTCTATGTTATTGAACAAGTGTTCAAGATGCCATAAAGGAGATGTTTTTGTTTCTAAAAATCCTTATGACTTTAAGAACATGTTTAATGTTCTTAAAACTTGTAGCCATTGTAATCTTATTTATGAAAGGGAACCAAGTTTTTTTTACGGCGCTATGTATGTGTCTTATGCTATTTCCTCGGGTTGGTTTATTTTATGGTATGCCTTAGAAAATTTTGTTTTAAACTGGGAAACCATGCACTTTGCTTTATTTGTGACCGGTTTTGTTATTGTCGTTTCGCCTTTAACATTACGTTGGTCAAGATTAATTTGGTTAAATTTCTTTTTTAAGTATAAAAAAGAATACAATCAAAATCCTGAAAAAAATATTGGTTAATATCATTATAACTTAAAAAAATAAACATGAGTAGTTTTAGTTCATTAATAAATTCTGATAAACCTGTTTTAATAGATTTTTTTGCAGAATGGTGCGGGCCATGCAAAACAATGAGTCCAATTTTAAAAGAAACTAAATCAAAACTAGGTGATAAAATCACAATCATTAAAATTGATATCGATAAAAATCCTGAAGCAGCAGCTGCTTATCAAGTAAGAAGTGTACCAACTTTAATGATTTTTAAAAACGGGAAACAACTCTGGAAACAATCCGGCATTGTTCCTTCTAACGAACTTATAAATCTGTTTAATCAATTTCAGTAAATATAAATTCAGATTTTATTAAAAAAGAGAGGGAAATACCTCTCTTTTTTAATTTTTAAATTACTTTATTAGCATTATCTGGCCCGTATACTCTTTTGGTTTAGCATTAGAGAAGGAAGCGATTATTTTCCAAATATAAACGTCATTTTTACATAATACCCCTCCAAACGTTCCGTCCCAACCTTCTGTAAATTCGTTAGATTCAAATAATTTTTGTCCCCAACGGTCAAATACCATTAAATTATATTTCGAGATTCCTCTTCCTTTTGGTAAAAACACATCATTTTTACCATCGTAATTTGGGGTAAAAGCATTCGGAACATATAATGAATGATCTTCGTTTACATTTATTACCTGAATGATGGTATCAGAACATCCTAATTTATTTTTTACAACAAGCGCCACCGGATAATTTCCAGCTTGTTCAAATAAATACGACGTGTTTGCTTGATTACTTATATAACCATTATTATTTATAAAATACCAATTCCAACTTACATTCGCATTACCTGTAGAGGTATTTGTGAAAGAAATAGGTTCTATTCCTTCAATCGGGTTTATTGGTGAGTAAATAAAGTTAGCAACCGGCGATTCATAAGCCTTTATGGTAAATGTGGCTGTATTTGAACATCCATTGGCATCTGAGAACAAGGCGCCAACTGTATAGCTCCCTGCCTTGTTTAAACAATAACTTAAGGTTGGTGTAAATACCGTTTGATTATTTACTTGCCATACTGTATTTACTATTGGCGAACCTACAGTGCTTACGCTAAAATTAGCACAGAACGGAACGCAACTATTTTTTCCGTCTCTAACCAATATTCCCGCAGGTAAAGGGTTTATAATTATTGAAGTGCTTGCAGTGCCTATACATCCAAAGGCATCCGTTACACTTAAATTGTATGTACCGGTTTGAGCAGTTGTATTAGCTGTAAATGTAGCATTGGAAACATTGGAACTGAATCCTATCGGACCTGTCCATTGGTATACTGAATAACCTGGATTTGTTTGTAAATTAACTGGTGTATACACGCAAGCCTGCGCTGAAGAGGTTATCGTCGGAACAGGCAATGGTAATACAGTTACTGTGTTAATTGCTGTATTTGTACATGTTGCCTGTGAGCCTATTACTGTATAGGTGGTGGTTACTGTCGGATTAGCGGTTACATTTATTGCTGTTGTACTGCTTAGTGCAATGTTAGGTAACCAGGTATATGTCGTTGCTCCACTTGCACTTAATGATACAGAATTCCCAAAACAAATGTATGGGTTTACAGGACTTATTGTTATGGTTGGATTAGGTACTACATTGGCTATACCTGCTTGTGTTTGGCTATTACAACCTGCTGAACTGCCTATTACATTATAAATGGTTGTAACAGTTGGATTGGCTGTTACCTGAGGTCCGCTAGTGGTATTCAAACCTATTGACGGTGACCAGGTATAGGTATTGGATCCACTGGCATTTAACACTACACTTGTGCCTGCACACATACTGCCTGAGGTAACTGATATTGTTGGGTTTGGTACCGCATTAACTGTGAAGGTGGCTGTGTTTGAACATGTGCCTACTGTTCCGGTAACTGTAACTGTTCCTACTGCTGCGCCATTACTTGATGTACCTATAATTACCGGGCCATTTAAAGTATTAGGCATTAAACCACTTATTGGCCCCCAAGTATAGGTATTAGCTCCACTAGCTGTAAGAGTTACATTATTGGGTGAACCATTAAAATTGTTCATACATAACGTCGGACTGCTTGAGGTTATATTTACAACTGGTAAGTTTATTACTGTGACAGTAACAGAAGCTAAATTAGTACATGTTGCCTGTGAACCTAAAATATTATACGTTGTGGTAATTGTTGGATTAGCTATGGTATTAGCTAAATTAGAAGAGCTTAATCCTATGCTTGGCGTCCAAGTATAATCCGTGGCACCACTTGCTGTTAATGATATGTTTTTACCAAAACAAATAAATGGGTTAGCAGGAGTTATTACAACCGTTGGATTAGGAACCACAGTGGCTGTACCGCTTTGGGTTTGACTATTACAACCGGCTGTACTGCCTATCACATTGTAAATTGAGGTTCCTAATGGATTAGCTATAACTTGTGGACCATTAACAACATTTAAAGCATTGGATGGTGACCAAGTATAAGTACTGGCTCCACTGGCATTTAATACCACACTCGTTCCTGCACACATACTGCCTGATATTACTGAGATTGTTGGGTTAGGAACTGCATTAACCGTAAAGGTGGCTATGTTAGTACAGTTCCCTACAGAACCTACAACAGTTACTACACCATTTGTTGATCCGTTGCTTGATGTGCCTGTTATGATTGAGCCATTTAATGTATTAGTAATTAAACCACTTATTGGGCCCCATGTGTAGGTGTTGGCGCCACTAGCTGTAAAGGATACTATATTAGGTGAACCATTGTAATTGTTCATACATAACGTCGGACTGCTTGATGATATCGTTACTACCGGTAATGGTAATACCGATACTGTTACAGAGGCTAAATTGGTACACGTGGCTTGTGAGCCTAAAATATTATACGTTGTGGTTAGGGTTGGATTGGCTGAGGTTAAAGAGGTATTGGTTGAGCTTAATGCCGTTGATGGCGTCCAGGTATAATCCGTGGCACCACTTGCAGTTAATGAAATCGTTTCGCCAAAACAAATCACCGGGTTAGCAGGACTTATAACTACAGTTGGATTCGGCACAACCGTTGCTGTTCCGGTTTCTGTTTGGCTATTACAGCCTGCTGTACTACCTATCACATTATAAATAGTTGTATTGTTCGGACTGGCTATTACTTGTGAACCATTCGTGATATTCAAACCCAAGGATGGGGACCATGTATAAGTATTAGCGCCATTGGCATTTAAGACCACACTCGTTCCTGCACACATACTACCTGATGTTACTGATATTGTTGGGTTTACTATTGCATTAACCGTAAAGGTGGCTATGTTAGTACAGTTCCCTACTGAGCCGACAACGGTTACTATACCATTTAATGCACCATTACTTGATGTCCCTATAATGGTTGAGCCATTTAATGTATTAGCTGTTAAACCATTTATTGGTCCCCATGTATATGTATTAGCTCCATTTGCTGTAAAGGATACCGTATTAGGTGAACCATTGTAATTGTTCATACATAATGTCGGACTGCTTGATGATATCGTTACTACTGGTAAAGATATTACTGCTATTGAAAATGTTGATGTGTTTAAACAGCCTAATGCAGAGGTTCCGCTTACCGTATAAGTTGTAGTCGTATTGGGTGACAGTGTTATAACAGAACCTACTAGGTTACCTGCATTTGTCGTATAAGTCAATGCACCGGAATACAACACATTGGAACTATTTCCTAAACAAATAGCCGTTGGTGACAACGCAGAGGTAATATTTGGTAATGGATTTACTGTAATTAAAACCGTATTTGTGTTGAAACAACCTACTGCATTAACTCCAGTTACAGTATATATTGTCGTAACAATTGGCGATAACGTTACGGCTGAGCCAACTGTTAATCCTGGGTTCCAAGTATAACTCAATGCGCCATTGGCCGTTAAATTTGCTGATGACCCAGCGCAAATACTGGTTGCTGTATTGATGCTTATGGTTGGTAAGGGATTAATGCTAACATTTGTAGTAGCTGAATTAACGCATCCGGAGGCGTTTGTTACACTTAAAGTATACACTCCTCCATTAGCGTTAGTTACATTTGTAATGGTAGAGTTTTGTTGGTTACTGGTAAATCCGTTTGGTCCTGTCCAAGTATAAGAACTTGCTGTTTGAGAGGTTAAACTTAATGTTCCTCCAGAACATAATGGACTATTACTCGTTGGAATAACAACAGGTAATGAATTTACAACAATTGAAAAAGTGTTGGTTGTTAAGCAACCTAATGCGGATGTTCCACTTACTGTGTAGGTGGTATTTGTTAATGGGGACAGTGTTATGGCTGAACCTACTAAGTTACCTGTATTGGTAGTGTAGGTTAATGCTCCTGAATATAATACATTAGCATTACTTCCTAAACAAATAGCCGTGGGCGA
The DNA here is from genome assembly GCA_947449125.1 of Bacteroidota bacterium. Taxonomy (GTDB): domain Bacteria; phylum Bacteroidota; class Bacteroidia; order B-17B0; family Aurantibacillaceae; genus Aurantibacillus. Next base: position 16,918 of record CANFQR010000009.1, read on the forward strand.
TACTACAGCTGTTATGGTTGGTAATGGATTTACGGTAATTAACACCGTATTTGTATTGGAACACCCTACTGCATTAGCTCCTGTTACTGTATAAATAGTCGTGACACTTGGAGATATTGTTACCGCA
>CANFQR010000010.1 GCA_947449125.1 Bacteroidota bacterium
AAGGCCGGGTCATGCAGGTAATGTAGATTTTGCAAAAAAAATAAAAGCGCTTGTAAAAAAACAAAAAGCAGAAAAAGACCATTTAAAAATAGATTTAAACAAACCGGCACTTTTAAATATTACCGACATCATGAAAATTTTACCGCATCGGCAGCCTATGTTATTGGTAGATAAAATTATGGAACTATCGGCTAATCATGTGGTTGGGGTAAAAAACGTAACACTAAACGAAGAATTTTTTAAAGGACATTTTCCTGAAAACCCGGTAATGCCAGGGGTTATGTTAATTGAGGCAATGGCACAATGTGGCGGAGTTTTGGTTTTAAAAACAGTTCCTGACCCCGAAAACTATTTAACTTATTTCATGAAAATAGATGGAGTTAAATTTAAAAAAATGGTTATTCCTGGAGACACAGTAGTCTTTAGTTTAGTGCTGGTAACACCAATCAGGAGAGGCATTTGTCATATGAAAGGAATAGCTTACGTGAATAATAAACCCGTAATGGAAGCAGAAATGATGGCGCAAATTGTAAAAGTAAAAAATACCGGAGTTAAAACTCCAGAACCACAATTAACTTAAGATATGATTTCACCCCTTGCAAATATAAGCCCAAAGGCAAAAATTGGTAAAAACGTTACAATCGAAGCGTTTGCCACAATCTATGAAGATGTCGAAATCGGAGACGATTGTCACATTTATCCTAATGCTTTAATTTATCCTGACACTATAATTGGTAATGGTTGTAAGATTTTTCCGGGTGCTGTTATTGGTATTGTTAATCAGGATTTGAAGTATAAAGGCGAAAAATCAAATACAGTTATTGGAAACAATACAGTTATTCGTGAATATGCCACAATTCACAAAGGAACAGCAGACAGAATGACAACTAAGGTTGGAAATAATTGTTTAATTATGTGTTATACCCATCTTGGTCATGATTGTTTGGTTGGAAATAATGTTATTATAGCTAATAATGGTAGTCTTGCAGGTCACGTAACCGTGGAAGATTTTGTGATTATTGAAGGGGTGGTAGCAGCTCAGCAATTTACAACAATTGGGGCTCATTCTTTTGTTGCCGGCGCTTCTTTGATAAGAAAAAGCGTTCCTCCATATTGTAAAGTAGCACGCGAACCCTTACAATTTATAGGTGTAAACACAATTGGCTTAAATAGACGCGGTTTTGACAAAGAATTAATTAAACAAATAGAAGATATTTACCGTATTATTTTTGTTCGCGGACATAATGTAACTAACGCTTTGGAGATTGTTGAAAACGAAATGCCAGACACGCCTGTTAGAAAGGAAATTCTTGATTTTATAAGAAATCAAAAAGACGGAATAATAAAAGGTATTTAAAAAAACACAACAAATATGCTTACCATTCAATTAAATAATTTAGGTAAAAAATTTAATAAGGAATGGGTTTTTAGGAATTTAACTTATCAAATAAATCAAAACGATAAATTGGTTGTTTTGGGCGGAAATGGCTCCGGAAAGTCAACTTTGTTACAGGTAATTAGCGGGTTTATAACTGAAAATGAGGGCGAGGTAATTTATCAATTAAACGGTAAAGTGATACCTATAGATAAAATTAAAAATTACATTTCATTTGCTTCACCCTACATTCAACTGATTGAGGATTTTACCTTGACAGAAATGATTGAACACACCAAAATATTTAAACCCTTTATAAATAATTTTAGTTCAGAACAAATTATTGACTTACTTGATTTAAAAAATTCAACTAACAAATTAATAAAGCAATTTAGTAGCGGTATGAAGCAACGGTTAAAATTGGGCGTTGCCATTTTGTGCGATACACCTTTATTGTTGCTAGATGAGCCGGTTTCTAATTTGGATATAAAAGCAATAGAATGGTATAAAAAATTATTAACTGATTTTTCAAATAACCGAATAATAATTGTAGCTTCTAATGCTATAAAAGATGAATTTTTTATCTGCGACAAGTATTTGGATATCGCAGATTTTAAAAAATAGATTTTCGTAAATAAAAAACCCCGAATCATTGATTCGGGGTTTTTAGTTATAAAACCAGTTTATTTTGTAACTATTAATTTTTCAATATAATACTTATTGCCATTAGTCACTTTAACAAAATAAGTTCCTTCAGGCAGAGTAGCTAAGTTTAACTTAATTTTTTCTTCTGCTAAAGTGTTATTATGAGAAGCAACAACAGCACCTAAGACATTAATTACTTCAATTTTAGAATAATTTGAAGAGGCTGCATCAACTGTTACATAACCTTCATTTGCCGGGTTTGGATATAATTTAATTTTCGCGTTTATGTCATGTGTGATTTTGTTTAATCCAACACCTAATGAATAAGTGGCGTTACCGTAAATAACTACAGAGTCAATGCGGAAAGACCCTGCGTTTGAAGTAGCGTTAAAGGCATAGAACCTTATGTTAAACGGTGTAAATTGATTTGAACAGTTGCTAGGGTCAAAAGTAACTAAACAATTATTTCTCCAAGCAGATGAAATTGTGGCAGAATTGGTTGGAATGCTTCCCCAATTAAATTCATTATTTGCGTTAACGTTAATTATGCTTCCTGTTGATGAAGCCGATATAAGTGATGTGCTACCAACCGCATTTGCAGTATAAGAATCCTTATTTGTTCTTACACACCATTTTTGAGGACCTGTATTTGATCTACCCATGTAAAAAGACATTTGGTTTAACGTAACAACATAACTTTGTTGAGGCGTAAGTGTAATTTCAAAATATTTTGTTAACTCTGGTGTTGTTCCTGTAGTCCAGCTTGTAAATGCAAATACATTTGTTGTAGTAGGTGTTGAACCAATGCCATTTGCTGTAAACGATCCAGACGTAACTCCAACAGCAGTAGGGGTAGGTGTTGGGTCAACAGTTCCTGTGCTTGGCGTTGCGGTTACGGCACTAAATTGATATACTAAATTAAAATTTTGAGATGTCAATGTCTCAAAACCTATTAGAATAAGTGCAATTGAAAGTAATTTTTTAATCATGGTAAATAGTTTTTAAATTTATACAAAAATAATAATTTGTATTTGATTAAGGTTAGCAGTATGTTAAATAAACGGGTTTTACTTTCTTTTTATTTTTTAATATGGGTTAACGTTTTTTTTTCTCAAACCGAAAATAATGGTTTGGTAAATTGGTTAACTATTAAAGAGGCACAAGAAAAAAACAAGCAACTTCAAAAACCATTTTTAATAGATATTTATACAGATTGGTGCGGTTGGTGCAAGCATATGATGAAAACAACCTATTCAAATGCTGCGCTTGCATCCTATATAAACAGCAATTTTTATCCGGTTAAATTTGATGCTGAAACAAAAGACACTATAGAATATAACGGCAAAATTTATAAACCTACCTCAACAGCCCCTAAAACCCCTCACGAATTAGCTATTAAGTTTTTGGGTACCAGTTTAAGTTATCCATCAACCATGTTTGTTACTAATAACTTTGAATATAACCTTCTCAGTCAGGGATTTTTAGAGGATAAAAAAATTGAACCCATCTTAATTTTTATGGTTGAAAATGCCTGGAGAACTTGTGGTTTTGATGAATTTAGTAAACAATTTAACCGAACCTTTTTAGATACAAATTTTACCAAAGGAAAAGTAATTTTTCATTCATTTAATCAACTCGATAAACTTCAAAAAAAACAACCCAAAAAAGTATTGGTTAATATAAATGCCGCCTTCTGTAATAGTTGTAAGGTCATGACTAAAACAACTTTTTTGGATACTAGTTTGACTAATTATTTAAATAAAAACTTTTATTTGGTTAATCTTGATGTTGAAACAAGCGACACCCTAATGTATAAAGGGGCCAAACATTATAAAGAGAAAACAAACATGTATCCTTTTAATACGCTTGTTTTCAAGTTAACCAACAACAGATTTTCTTTACCAGCCTTGTGTATACTCGACGAGCAGTTAAATAGTATTGATGTATTAAATTATTACCAATCTCCACAACAACTAAAACCTATTTTATATTATTTTGGCAATAATGCATTTAAAACAAAAAGCTGGCCTGATTTTATAAAAGAATATAACAAACCGGCAAAATAATTAAATGAAACCAGCAACCATTCATCATTTAAATACAGGGTTAATTATTTTGTCTTGTGCAATTGCCTTTTATATTCCATTTGAATTATTTTTGTTTTCTTACGGAATTCTTGGCCCACTGCACTATTTAACTGAAATAGGCTGGTTACATAAAAAAAATTATTTCACAAAAGGCAAATATGATTTTGTGTTTTTGATTATTACTTGCGTCATACTTGTTTACTGGAATTATTATCCTCCTCGAAAAGTCGGATTAATTGCAGATATTATTTTTTTTAGCTTACTGTCTTGCTTGGCCTTTGTTTTTATTAAAGATTGGCTGTATCGTTTTGTGATTTTTGCATTGGCGCTGCTTTTTGTTGGGTTTTTAAACGACTCATCAGTTTTTTTTACATGGGTTGCCGTATTTTTACCTACAATAATTCATGTATTTATTTTTACCTGGGTGTTTATGCTCTTTGGGGTATTAAAAGAAAAATCAATGGCAGGATTAATTTCAGTTCTGGTTTTGATTATTTGCTCTGTACTAATTTTTGTCATACATCCCGAGAGTTTAATTTATCAGGTGAGCAACTACTCACAAAACAGTTATTCTTTTTTTGTCGAACTTAATTACCAGTTAATGAAACTTTTTAATCTAAGCGACTTAAAAAACATAAAAGAAATTTTTACCACAAATGCAGGTTTTGTTACCATGAGGTTTATTGCTTTTGCTTATACTTATCATTATTTAAACTGGTTTTCAAAAACATCAGTAATTAAATGGCATCTTGTTCCTAGAAAAACACTAATTGCTACTATTATAACCTGGCTTGTTTCAATTTCGTTTTATATTTATGATTATAATTTAGGAATGAAAGTGCTTTTTTTCTTGAGTTTTTTACATGTGTTTTTAGAATTTCCTTTAAACATAGTTTCGTTTACCGGTATTGGTAAAGAGCTCATGTCTCTTGCAAAAAAATAATTAACATTCAAACATTCGCAACAACTTGTTCTTCTTGTTTGAAAGCAAACAATTAAACATTAATTTTATTTTAAGATTTCAAAAACAAAATGAGAGTTTTGGCATTCATAGTCATAGGGTTATTAATTATTAAAACTGACGCGTTTTCTAATGAGTCAATTCCTAAAAAAGCGCAATCAATTAAGAAAATAAAATATGAAGAGCCTAAAACCTTATGTTATAATGTAGTTGGTATTCTTAATCCAAAAACCAGAAACAACGAAAACTACATATTAGATAAGACTATTTATGAACTTAAAATAGACACCCTACCTCAAATAAAACTTTGGAGAAACATTATGAATTTGCACCAAGACAGTGCAATTGTAAATATTGGAAATTCTAGAAATGTCATTCAAAAAATAAAATTAAGCGAGTGGTATGCAAAGCCTGATTCACTAAAAAAAGCATTTAAAGATAGTTTAAGATTTGTTTATAGAGTTGATTCAAGCACTAATGTATTTATTACGGCCGGTAAAAAATTTTTTTATGATTTTGAAAAAACATCTCAAAACTTTCACAAAGGCATAAATTGTTTTGTTGACAACGGTGTTGACCCATGGTATGCTCAGGCAATTCTTTTAATTGAAAGCCCTAATAAATTACAAAAATCTACTGCCGGAGCTTACGGGCCGTTTCAACTAATGAAAGATGTAGCGCGTTTATATGGTTTAAAAGTTAATCGCGAAATTGACGAAAGGGCAGATTTTGAAAGAAGCGCTTTTGCTTCAAGTAGTTTAATTAAAACCATTTGTATTCCACAAACCAGAAAAATGCTGGATAACTTTAACATAACACAATATAACGAAAGTGATTTATGGTTTAAATTGTTAGTCATGCATGTCTATCATGCTGGTTCCTATAATGTACAATGCGCACTTAATGTAATTAATCCCCAACAAGGCAGCATGGATATAATTTTTAATTTATGGCAAACAAAAACTGCTAAATTTAAAAATTCATCACAAAATTATTCTCAGTTAGTGTTAGCCGCCATGATTGAAATGAATCAAAGGGTTATGGTTAAAATATAATAGGGCTTTATTAGTCTGCTATTTCTTATTTTATTAAGTAAAAATCGCTTAATTTTACACAAATTGTGTTATGATAAATTTACCCCAACGCCCCCGTAGAAATCGTAAAAATCAAGTAGTAAGAGAATTAGTTTGCGAAAATTCTGTTAATGTAAACGACCTTATTTTACCCATGTTTTTAACCGAAGGAAAAAATAAAAAATCTGAAATTTCTTCGATGCCAAATATTTACAGATTTAGCGGCGATTTAATTTTAAATGAAATAGAGGCATGTTTAAAAATAGGATTACACACGTTTTGTTTGTTTCCAAGTTTGAGTGATAAATATAAAGATAAAAAAGCAACCGAATCGTATAACAGCAAAGGGCTTTATCCAACCGTAATTAAAAATATAAAAAAATATTTTCCTGAAGCACTAATCATGACTGATGTTGCAATGGATCCTTATAGTAGCGATGGCCATGATGGTTTGGTTAAAAACGGACAAATATTGAATGATGAAACCTTAACAATTCTAGCTAAAATGGCCTTAGTTCAAGCTGAAGCCGGTGCAGATATTATAGGACCGAGTGATATGATGGATGGAAGGGTTGGCTTTATTAGAGAGGCACTTGATGAGGCAGATTTTACAAATGTTTCTATTATGAGTTATTCTGCAAAATATGCTAGCGCATTTTACGGACCATTTAGAGATGCATTAGATAGCGCTCCAAAATTTGGAGATAAAAAAACCTATCAAATGGATCCGGCAAACAGTCGCGAAGCACTATTAGAAGCAGATTTAGATTTTAATGAAGGAGCAGATTTTTTAATGGTAAAACCGGCATTAAGTTATTTAGATATTATTAAATTACTGAACGATAATTTTAATTTACCCATTGCAGCATATAACGTAAGTGGAGAATATGCTATGGTTAAGGCAGCTGCTGCAAAAAACTGGATAGATGGCAATAAAGTACGCGACGAAATTTTATTGAGCATAAAACGAGCAGGAGCGTCTGTTATCTTAACTTATTTTGCTAAAGAATTCGCACTCTCAAAAAAATAATTTGTCTTTTAACTCTGGAAATATATTTTTTACCGGCTTTATGGGTAGCGGAAAATCAACTGCCGGAAAAAAACTGTCCAAATTACTACGTTTACGATTTATTGATTTAGATTATTATATTGAACAGAAGGAAAAACTTTCTGTGCAAAGCATATTTGATAATTTTGGCGAATCTGTTTTTCGAAAAATGGAGCAAACGAGTTTAAATGAAATTATAACTAATCAAAAAAACACTGTTGTTTCGCTTGGCGGTGGCACTGTTTGTTATGAAAATAATTTAGAGCTGATCAAATCAAACGGACTGTTGATTTTTATTGAATTACCGGCCGAATCTATTGCATATAGGCTTGAAAAATCAAAGGTGCAAAGGCCCTTAATTAAAAATCTTAAGGACGCAGAGTTAGTAGGCTTTATAAATGAAAAATTAAATGAGCGTAAAAATTTTTATAATAAGGCTCATCTTATAGTTTCGGGATTAAATGTTACACCACAAATTTTGCAACAAAAAATAATTGAGTTTAAAAGCAAAAACATATAAGACTTTAGTCAGCTTTCTTTTTTTAATTTCAATAACACCCTTGATTTCTCAGAATTTTATTTATCAAACTAAAAATATTGGTTTTAATGTTGGCCTTAATTGTGCTTTTGGCACACACTTTCAAAGATTAGGTTTAAATTTTAATTTCTTTTATGTTAATCAATCTTTTCAGGCAAATACCGAGGCACGAGTATATTTTAGTTTTAAAAATTTAGGACCTTCACTCTTTTATAAGGAACTGGTAATTTCTCAAGGAGTTTTGTATGGTTATGGAAAACAGCAGAATTATTACAATTCGTTTTTAAACCCAGTTTCTAATCAAACCGGATTAAAAAATACACTTGCGTATGCTTACAACATTTATTTTAATAAAGTCAAAACAAAACAGGTTACCGGAACTGTAGCCTTTCAGTTTAACACAATAACGGTAATTGCAGAAAATGATATTCTCGCAAAACCGATATTAGACAGATTTAGAACTGGTGCTTTTTTAATTCAGTACCAATATAATTCTGTTTTTCAAACTGCCATAAATTGTACTATGTGGACTGGTCAAATGGGAAAATCAACTGAAATAAATCATCCGCAATTTTATTCTGGTTGTTATATGGACACTACAGACGGAAGGTATACGAAGTTTTCGAACGGCTTATTAAGCGCACAGGTAAAATATAATGTAGGGTATTCGCAAATAGCTCAGGTTAATGTTGGTGCAGATGCTGAACAGATTAGAAACGTTGTTCAAAATAAATTTATACACGACATGAAATTTGTGCCAAAAAAATTAAACAAGGCAAAAAATTGTCATATACCAATGATAGACGAAAACGGCGAACAATTTTTATTTAAAGAAGAACAAAAAATAAGGAAACCAAAATGGTATGTAAATCTGTTTTCTAATCCTGCGTTATTTTATTAAAATAAATTTAAAATTATTTTAATTTTTCGTTATTAAGGTGTCTAGTTGAGTCGCGATTAGTTTTTTTATCAAGATTGTGTTTTAATGCTGTCTCTAAATTTATTCCGGTTTGGTTGGCAATACAGATTAAAACAAATAAAACATCCGCCAGTTCATCATCCAGTTTTTTTAATTTATCATTTTCTTTTTCGCTTTGTTCACCATAACGTCTCGCCATTATGCGCGCTACTTCTCCAACTTCTTCCATTAAAACGGCTGTGTTTGTTAATTCATTAAAGTAACGCACACCAAATTTTTTTATCCATTCATCAACTAACTGTTGAGCTTCAGATATTTTCATATTGGTTTAGTTTAGCCAGATTAATGTTATTTTTTTCAAAAGCAGTTTTTATTTCTTCGTAAACTTCGCTAATTACTTGAGAAGTATCGGCAGGTAGGCAAGATGGTTTTACGTTTAGTTGCAAAATCCCATCAGAAAATTTTCCAATAAAAATTTCTTCGTTGTTTGTTTTGATTATTTTACTGTTGTTTTCCAGTACCTGATTAATAATGGATTTAACCTGAGAAATATTATTGCTGCTGCTGATTTTTAATTGAATATCAACTCTTAAATTTCCTTGACGGGTTGTGTTGATGATGGTTCCGTTTGATAAGGGCCCATTTGGAAAAATAACTGTTTTGTGATCGGACGTAACTAGAATGGTATTAAAAATCTGAATTTCTTTCACTTCTCCACTTTGTCCGCCGGCTTCAATAGAGTCACCAACTTTAAAAGGTTTAAAAATTAATATAAGTACTCCACCCGCAAAGTTTGATAGAGAACCTTGCAATGCTAAACCAATAGCTAAACCAGCCGCACCTAATATGGTAACAAAGCTGGTTGTTCCAATACCTATCATGCCCGCAACAGTTACAATTAAAACAATTTTTAAGCCAATTGAAATAAGACTTTTTAAAAATGTGCGTAAACTTATTTCAAGTTCTCTTTTGTTCATTGCTTTTTCTGCAACAATTCCAATACGCTTAATTAGCCATAAACCTATAAGTAAAATAATTAACGACATAACTACTTTTGGTGAGTATTCAATAAAAATATCAAGTAGTTTTTCTATTTGTTTGTCTATATAAGGAAGCATTTTAACTATTTTTAAAGCAAAGTTAATTAAAAAAAAGGTTGGTAGGTTTTATTGTGATTCACTTCAATTGGCATAATTTTAATTGGCAGCTAATTTTTACTTTATCTGTAAAACATATTTAACTTAAATTCGTTTCTTAATTATGAGTTATAAAAATTTAAATGATTGTATTCGCGATCTTGAAAAAAACGGAATGTTGGTTCGCGTTAAAGAAGAGGTAGATTCTAATTTAGAAATGGCAGCCATTCATTTAAAAATTTTCGAAAAAAACGGCCCTGCAATTTTATTTGAGAATATTAAAGGTTGCAAATATATGGCTGTAAGTAATTTATTTGGAACGTTAGACCGCAGCAAATTTATGTTTAGAACTACTTTTGAAAACGTTCAAAAAATGGTTGAGTTACGAAACAATCCTATAGCAGCCATAAAACAACCTTTAAAATATATGTCTACTGTAATTGCTGCAATTAAGGCATTACCTAAAAAAGCCTCTTTTGGCAGCGGAGGATTTAAAGAAATACAAATTTCAGATTTACCTTTAATTAAACACTGGCCAATGGACGGCGGAGCTTTTGTTACTTTGCCACAAGTTTATTCTGAAGACATTGATAAACCGGGCATAATGAATTCAAACCTCGGTATGTATCGTATTCAGTTAAACGGTAATAATTACCAAACTAATAAAGAAATTGGATTACATTACCAGTTGCACAGGGGTATAGGTGTTCATCAAACCAAAACCAATAAAAAAAACATACCACTTAAAGTGAGTATTTTTGTTGGGGGGCCACCTAGCCATTCTTTAGCCGCTGTTATGCCTTTGCCTGAAGGAATAAGTGAACTTACATTTGCAGGCGCAATTGGCGGCAGAAGATATAGGTATGCCTATAAAGATGGTTATTGTATTTCGTTAGATGCTGATTTTGTAATTACAGGAGAAGTTTTTCCGAACGAAAATAAACCCGAAGGCCCATTTGGAGACCATTTGGGTTATTACAGTTTGGCTCATGAATTTCCTTTAATGAGAGTTCATAAAGTTTATGCAAAAGAAAATGCAATTTGGCCTTTTACAGTTGTTGGCAGACCTCCTCAAGAAGACACAGCATTTGGAGCTTTAATTCATGAAATAAGTGGCAGCGCAATACCAAACGAAATACCAGGAGTAAAAGAAGTGCACGCTGTTGATGCTGCCGGGGTGCATCCGCTTTTGCTTGCAGTTGGAAGCGAAAGGTACACGCCCTATCTAAAAACAAAACGCCCTTCAGAATTATTAACTCAGGCAAACAGAATTCTAGGAACCGGTCAATTGAGCTTAGCTAAATATTTATTTATCAGTGGTGATGAGACTGGCAAGTTAAATTGTCACGATACAAATAATTTTTTTAAATACGTTTTTGAACGGATTGATTTAACGCGCGATTTACATTTTCAAACTAAAACAACGCTTGATACATTAGATTATAGTGGAGACGACATAAATGAAGGCAGTAAACTAGTAGTTGCAGCTTATGGAGAGAAACTGAGAGAGCTATCAATACAGTTACCAAAAAGTGTAGAGGCTTGTGATTTTATTTCCAAACCTGTGGTTTTGATGCACGGAGTAATTGGATTAATGTTAAATAAATTTTCAACCTACAATATCGCTAAAGACGAAATAAAAAAATTATGTCAATGGATTACTGAAAATAAAAATGAATTCAGCGGTATTGTGCAAATAGTTATTTATGATGATTTTGAATTTAAATTGAATCAAAATAATTTAAATGATTACGTTTGGATTACTTATACAAGAAGCAACCCAAGTAATGATATATATGGTGTAGATGAAGTGATAGAAAATAAGCATTGGGGTTGTAGTGGTCCAATGATAATTGATGCGAGAAAAAAACCACACCATGCCCCTGAATTAAAAATTTTGGATGAGACAAAGGAAAGTATAAAACGATTTTTTAAAAAAGGAGCAAGTTTAGAAAAATGGGCCTAAGCTTACTTCGCAAAAACCTTTTTAAGTAAGTCAGTTACACGAGCCATTGGGTCTTTCCTGATTTTAATTTCTTCATCGGCAATTAACAGCATTAATCCGTTAATGGCTTTGTTTGTAACATACTCATCCAAATTAGGATTTTGCTTTTTTACGCCTGGCAATTTGTTATATGCTGTAGCTAAAGGTTGCCAGTAGCTAGTTACTTTAACTTTTGAAACCGCCTCTTTTACTACCGGTAAAAATTTTTGCTTTAATGGTTGATAAGTTGTTTTGCGCAAATAATTTGTAGCGGCTGTATCAACTCCTTTTAAAATAGCAAAACCATCTTTTAAACTCATATTGGTAATGGCATCAATAAAAACAGGTGCGGCTTTTAAGGCAGCTTCTTCGGCAGCACGATTTAGGCTTGTTTCAAATTCAATAATTTTTTTAGTCATGCCTAGTTTAGTAAGTTTTGTTTTCATTTCAACTGCCTCTTCGGGCCATGGAATAAAAATTTTAGGATTTTTATAAAAACCATCTACCTTACTGGCAATGCCCGCAGAGTTATTTGTTCCTATGCTTAATGCTTCTTTTAAACCTTTAATCACCTCTTCGTTAGTAAGAGCCGGAGCTGTTGTGCTTGTGATAACAGCACTTGCTTTTTCTTTCGCGATTTTTTCTAAACTATCTTTTTTTTGCTTTAATAAATCTTTTAATGTTTGTGCTGATAATTGAGAAAACGATAAAAAAGAAATTAAAACAACTATAAAGTATTTCATGTTAAATAAATTAATTATAAAACAAATATAAACTATTAACAAGGGAGATGGTTTTAAAATTTGTGAAATATACATTTTCTTTTTAGGTTTAAATTATGAAGGCAGAAATTCTTACAATTGGCGATGAAATCTTAATTGGTCAAATAGTAAATACAAATAGTGTTTGGATTGCACAGCAACTTAATTTAATGGGTGTAAAAATTGTTCACATGGCAAGTGTTGCCGACGACGAAACATCCATTATAAAAGCGTTTAACGATGCATTGCAAAGGGTTGATTTTGTTTTTATAACTGGCGGACTGGGCCCAACAAAAGATGACATTACAAAAAAAATATTTTCAAATTTTTTTAATACCGAATTGATTTTAGATGAGGAAGTTTTAAAACAAGTTTCATCTTTTTTTATAAAGCGTGGTCGAGAAGTTACTGAGTTAAATCGCAATCAGGCCTTGGTCCCAAAGGGATGTTTTATTATAGAAAACCTTAATGGTACAGCTCCAGGTATGTGGATGAAAAAAGAAAATACGGTTTTTATTTCAATGCCTGGAGTTCCTTATGAAATGAAGGACATGATGACAGAAACTATTTTACCAAAAATAAAACGCGAAAATAATTTACCGCATATTTATCACAAAACTGTTTTAACCAACGGAATAGGTGAAAGCGCTTTGGCTGAATTAATTTCTGATTGGGAAGACAATCTGATACATAAAGAAATAAAATTAGCCTACTTGCCTCAGCCAGGAATGGTAAGGTTAAGGCTTTCGAGCTCCGGCAGCGACTTAAACATACTTAAAAACAATATTGAAAGTGAAATAGAAAAATTAAAAAATAGTATTGATAAGTTTATTTTTGGTTATGAAAATTATGGTGAGGAAACACCTTCTTTAGCCGGTATTGTGAGCGAATTATTAAGAGAAAATAAAAAAACATTGGCATTAGCCGAAAGTTGCACCGGGGGTTATATTGCTTCTTTGTTTACCGGAATTGCCGGAGCTTCAGATATTTTTAAAGGCGCAATAATTCCTTATACCAATAAAGCAAAACATGATTTACTGGAAGTTGACGAATCAATTTTTTCAACTGTAGGTGCAGTGAGCAAGGAATGTGTTGAGCAACTCGCAATTAATGTCTTAAAAAAATTGGATGCTGATTTTGCTTTGTCTGTTTCCGGTATTGCAGGCCCAAGTGGAGGGACAAACGACAAACCTGTTGGAACTGTTTGGATTGCTATTGCCTCAAAAACCGAAACCCTAGCATTAAAGTTTTTATTTGGCGATAATAGACAACGGAATATTGCCATGACGGGTAATTTTGCTTTGAACGCTCTAAGAAAATTTATTTTAAAATCAGTATAGTATTATCAATTAAAAAATGTCGTCATAATAATTAAGACTTGACGTTAAGAACAAATTTTATCAGATTCGACAATTAATTTACCATGTAAATTAGAGTTGGCTAAAACCAACATATTTTTTGCAATATCTATTGCGTGCACTCCTTTATATTTTTTTAAACCGCCAACAAAAATGGGAGCGAGCAGTTTTGCAAATACAATCCCAATTTTTTCACCTAACCTGAATTCATTTCTTTTTCCAAGTATAAACGAAGGGCGGAGAATGGCAAATAAATTAAATTGTAGGGAAGTAATTTTATCTTCTAATTCGCCTTTTGTTCTTAAATAAAAATTAGTAGAATTTGCATTTGCGCCAATAGATGAAATTAAAACAAATTGTTTTACATGGTTTTGTTTTGCTATTTGCGCAATTTTTACCGGATAATCGCAATCAATTTTGTGTTGATTTTGTTTAGAACCTGCTTTTTTTATGGTTGTTCCAATGGCACAAAATATATCGTCTCCTTTTATTAATTCGGCATCTATGTTATCAAAATCTATCACGTGTGCTTCGATTTTAGGATGATTGAAGCTGTTTTTTTTTCTTACAAGCAGTACAACTTTATTGTAATTGTCAGAATTGATTAATTCTGTCACTAAATAAGAACCTACCAAACCAGTTGCGCCAATTACAATTGCAGTTTTCATTTTTTGGTTGAAATATATTATGCCGAATAACTTAGAAGTATTACCACGTAAACTCTTTTACAACATCTACAAACAATTTTACTTTTTGTTTATCAATGTCGGGGTACAAACCATGACCCAGATTACAGATGTAACGGTTTTTGCCAAAGGCTCTCAACATGATTTGTGTTTCTTCTATTATCTTGGATTCTTCGGCATAAAGTAAGCAAGGGTCGGCATTGCCTTGTAATGTTTTGTTTGAAGAAAATTTTCTAGCTGTTTCAGGGTTCATGGTCCAATCTAAACCAATTGAATGACATGAGGTTTCTGAAATTTTTTGTGTGGCATAGTGGGCGTCTTTAGCAAATACAGTTACAGGAACTAAAGGAGAAAGTGCATCGCAAATTTTTGAAATATAGTTTAAGGAAAACTCGTAATACATTTTTTCACTTAAAACTCCTGCCCACGAATCAAATAGTTGAACAATATCAGCTCCTGCTGAAACTTGGGCTTTTAGATAATTAATGGTGCTTAAGGTTATTTTTTCGAGTAGCTGATGAGAAAGTTCGGGTTGAGTGTATAAAAATTGTTTGGCTTTACTAAATGTTTTACTGCCGCTTCCTTCAATCATGTAAGCAAAAATTGTCCAGGGCGCACCGGCAAAACCAATTAACGGCACCCGGTTATCGAGCTCTTTTTTTGTTAGTTGAATGGCCTTGATTACATAATTTAATTTTTCGGCATCTGCAATTATTAAATTATCTATGTCGTTTTTGTTTTTTACTGTATGTTCAAACCAGGGGCCTTTTGACTCTATCATTTGATAAGGCAAACCCATTGCTTCGGGAATAACTAAAATATCGCTAAAAATAATGGCTGCATCTACGTTTAAAATATCAACCGGTTGTATTGTAACCTCACAAGCCAGTTCAGGATTTTTCACAAATTCAATAAAATTTTTTGCTTTAGAACGTGTAGCTCTATATTCCGGCAATACTCTTCCTGCCTGGCGCATAAGCCAAACAGGTGCGCGTTCAACTTCAAGTCCTTTAGCTGCTCGCAGTAATAAATCGTTTTTTAACATCTCGGCAAAGGTATAGTCTAATTTTGTAAAATATAAAATTTTTAGTTTGTGTTGCTTTAATTAAACAATCAAATTAATTGTTTAGTTTAAAGCAAATGTATTTAATATCTTCTCCTTTAGCCGTAAATAATGCTTCGTAATATGTTTTAATTGTTATTAATTCTTGCCTGTCTGCAGGGCAGTTTTTGTATAAATTATTTGTGTGCCAAATAAGGGGTAATTTGTTTTCGGTTATCACATCTAAGGTAAATTCATAAAGACTTGTGCTATCTGTTTTTAAATGTACAATGCCATCTTTTTTTAATATTTTTTTATAACGGTCTAAAAATAATTTGTGTGTTAACCGCTGTTTTGCTCTTGGTTTTTGAGGTTGAGGGTCGGGAAAAGTAATCCAAATTTCGTCAACTTCATTTTCCTCAAAGCAATAATCAATAAAATTAATTTTAGTTCTTAAGAAGCCAAC
Source organism: Bacteroidota bacterium (assembly GCA_947449125.1). GTDB lineage: Bacteria > Bacteroidota > Bacteroidia > B-17B0 > Aurantibacillaceae > Aurantibacillus. The sequence continues at coordinate 16,080 of CANFQR010000010.1, forward strand.
ATTAGTTAAATTATTTTCAATGGCATATTTAGCACCTGTCCATATTCGGTTACCTTTTATGTCTACCCCAATATAGTTTTTGTCAGGATGGTGTTGTGCTAATCC
>CANFQR010000011.1 GCA_947449125.1 Bacteroidota bacterium
GCTTTTTAAAGAAACATGGACCAAAAAAGGAAAAAATTAATTCGCAAAAAACAAAAAAGCATAATACATTAAAGTAATTTAAAAGTTTAAATCGCTTTGATTTTTTAAATTTTTGAAGTTTATTAAATTCTCTGATTTTTTTTATTTCAATAAGTTCAGCAACTTCTTCGGGAGTTAAAGGGATACGGGGAGAACGCTTTTTTCCCTCTTCTTTCATTTCAGATTTATTTTTTCATCTAAAAGATAATTGTTTCTAACAGGACTATTTCTTAAGATTAATTCGCCTATAAAACCAGCCAGAAACATCATGCTACCAATAATCATACAGGTAAGCGAAATGTAAAATGACGGGCGTTCAGAAATAAGTCTAGCTGCATGATGTGTGTAGGCGCAATATAATTTGTATGAACCTAAATATAATGCAAACCCAAATCCAATTAAAAATAACAATGTGCCTAGTAAACCAAAAAAGTGCATGGGGCGTTTGCCAAATTTTGAAAGAAATGTAATGGTTAAAAGGTCAAGAAATCCATTAACAAATCTATCCCAGCCAAATTTACTTTCGCCGTATTTACGTGCTCTGTGTTGCACAACTTTTTCGCCAATTTTTCCAAATCCGGCGGCCTTTGCCATTACAGGAATAAAGCGGTGCATTTCGCCATAAACTTCAATGCTTTTAACAACTTTCTTTTTATAAGCCTTTAAACCACAATTCATATCATGCAATTTAATACCACTTATTTTTCGATTAGTCCAGTTGTAAATTTTTGATGGTAAATTTTTTGTAAATGCATTGTCGTAACGTTTTTGTTTCCAACCGCTCACTAAATCAAAACCATCATTAACAATCATGTTATAAAGACCTGGTATTTCGTCAGGGCTGTCCTGTAAGTCAGCATCCATCGTAATAACCACGTCGCCTTGTGCCGCATCAAATCCTAAATGCAAGGCTGGCGATTTACCGTAATTACGGCGAAATTTAATTGCTTTTACAAAATTATTTTTTTGTCCTAGTTGATCAATTACTTGCCAGGAATTATCAGTACTGCCATCATCAATAAAAATTATCTCGTACGAATAATTGTTTGCATTCATAATGGCCACAATCCAATCGTGCAATTCTATTAATGACTCCTCTTCATTCTTAAGGGGAATAATTACTGATATTTGACAGTTGGAGGTCATTAAACTTTTTCTTCGGAATACATATTCATAAATTCCATTGCCTTGTCAACCATATCAGAACTTCCAATAAATAAAGGAGTTCTTTGATGTAACTCGGTAAGTTGCAATTCCATAATTCTATGTTTGCCTGTAGTTGCTTTTCCGCCTGCCTGCTCCATTATAAACGCTAATGGATTGCATTCATATAATAATCTTAATTTACCCTTTGGCGATTTGGTAGTGGTTGGGTAAATATAAATACCACCCACAATTAAATTACGGTGAATATCAGCAACACCTGAACCAATGTATCTAGATGAATAGGGGCGGTTGGTTGCTTTATCTTCTTCCTGACAATATTTTATATATTTTTTTACTCCTTCCGGAAAATGCAAATAATTGCCCTCATTAACTGAATAAACATTTCCTGATTTTTTTGTTTGCATCATTGGATGTGATAAACAAAACTCTCCGATACTAGGGTCTAATGTAAAACCATTAACACCTTTACCTGTAGTGTAAACTAGCATGCAACTGGAACCGTAAATGATATAACCTGCTGCTACTTGTTCGGTACCACATTGCATAAAATCTTCAGTTGTTCCGGGGCCATTTAACGAAATTCTGCGGTAAATAGAAAATATGGTGCCAACTGATACATTAACATCTATATTTGAAGAGCCATCCAATGGGTCCATGGCAACAACATATTTTGCGTTTTTAGAAATTTCAGAATCAATTGGAATAATTTCGTCGTTTTCTTCGCTGGCTATGGCGCATACTTCGCCACCAGCTTTAAGAGCGGCAATAAATTGTTCGTTGGCAAAAACATCTAGTTTTTTTACTTGCTCCCCCTGAACATTAATTTCTCCAGTTTCACCTAAAATTTCTACTAATCCGGCCTTGCTAACCTCGCGATTAACAATTTTTGCTGCAATTCCAATATCACGCAATAAACGAGACAATTCTCCTTTTGCATAAGGAAAATCATTTTGTTTTTCAATTATAAACTGTCCTAATGTTTTCACCTTCATTCTTATTTTTTAAATAGAGTTCAAAAATAAAAAATTAAATGATTAAAGCCCAACTAAATAAAGGTAAATGATGGCGTAAAGGTATTAAATTTCTGTCTTTAAAAATTCGCGCCAATCGCTTAAATTGGCAATAACTTGTAATTGGCGGTATTTATAATGGAACGCTTCTTCTTCAGTTTGTGCATTTAAGATATGTAAACGATATTTATCAAAGTTTGATAAGGCAAATTTTTCTTCGGCAGTTAACTTAATTCCGCTAAATTCTTTATCTCTCAAATCATTAATACTCTCAACTAATTTTGTAGTTTTTTTATTGATTAAGTTTGATATAAAATCGTTAGTCATATTAACAATCAAATATACATCAAAATACAGGAATAAATCATAATAATTGAGTTATTTATACAAACATTTCATTGTTAATTTTATAATGGTAAAAACGAATTAGTATTTTTATTAAAAAAATTGCTTAAGCTTTTAAATATATTTTTTGGTTTCATTTTTTTTAACAATGTACAAGGTCAGATTGCCACCAATCGCGATTTTATTTGGGGGTTAATTCATCCTGTTTCAGCTATTAAAGTCAAAAAAATATCTAAATCTGTAATTGTCATTTATAATTTAAAAGAATTAAAATTAGAGTTAGATAGCTTCGAAAATGGAGGAAAATTGGATGCTTTTAGACATGCATTTTTTATGGCAGCTTTTGCTCAGAAAATAAATTTATCAAAGTTGAGGAAATTGGGAATAGCCCACGAAAAGGGTAATCATCGTCAGTTTATAAAAAATCAAACGGAAAATAAAGAAATACCTGATAGCATGGGCACGGTAATGGACCTATTTAATAATGAATTGGGCTATAAAATTGGTAAAGCAAATGAAAATTTGTTGTTGCCCGATTTAAAAAACAGTGTTTTAAAAGAGATACAAAATGGAAATGCTTTAATTATTAAACGGAATAAAATGGGTAATTACCTTGATTGCGAAAACAATATTATTAATGTAGTTCAGTTTTTTAAAAAGTGGTATGTCCCAAAATGTTTGGTGAAATCCGATTATGTTTATTAAGCAAAGAATTGAAGTTCAAAATAAAAGTTCGGCTAAAGACTTTTTTATTCAATTAAAATTTTCAATTTGACGTGCAGTTAGCTTACAATTAATCCACTCACCATCAAAATTGGAGTTAAATTTTTTATAAAATTCAATGGCGGGCATATTCCATTCTAACACTTGCCATTCCATTCGTTTGACTTTTTTTAATTTGGCCACTTTAACAACTTCTTTGAACAATAATTTACCATAACCATTTTTGCGTTCACTTTCAGTTACAATTATATCTTCCAAAAATAAGCACTTTCCTTTCCAGGTAGAATATTTAAAATAATAAACGGCAGTACCAATTATTTTACTGTTTTTTTCAAGGACAAAAAAATCGAAAATTTTTTCAGATCCAAATCCCCAGTTTATCATTTCGTTTACAGATACTTCAACCTCTTGTGGGGCTTTTTCGTATATAGCTAACTCATTTATTAAGTGTAATACTTGGGGTAAATCAGTTATAGTTCCAATTCTAATAATTGCAGACATAGTATTATTTTGGTGAGAATTTTTTCTTTAATATAACTTTTTGAAGGATGCGTTTTATGATTAATTCGGATAAAATTTCGTTGAAGGAAATATTTGATTTTGTTTGAGCATAATTTTTTATTTGAAACTCGCTGATATCAATTCTGTACAATAAATTTTGTAACGTAGAATTATTGTTTAACAGCGGGGTTAACTCTTGCATAATTGACAATTTTAATAAATCGTATTGCTGAGGTAAGTTGTCAATAAAATCAGTATTTAAAGCGCATGTTTCAAAATCTTTTTTTAATTGAAATTTAAACAAATCAAACAAATTTTCGGTTGCTAAAGAATTATATATTTCTAATTCATTCATGTTTTATTGTTTTAACAACAAGCGCTCAACCGGTTTTTTATTTATAATATGCGATTCAATAATTTCATTTACATCTTCTATGTTTACTCCAACATAAAAAATACCCTCAGGGTAAATTGCAATTGTTGGGCCAAAATTACAAATGCCTAAACAACCACTTTTATTAACGCGTGTTTTCAAATTAAGGTTACTGTTTTTTAGTTGTTTTTTAAATTCAGCTACAAGCGTTAAGCCATGGGTTTCGCCGCAACTTAGTTTTTCAGTTCCGCTGCGCTGATTTGTGCAAATAAATATGTGTATGTCAAAAATCATAAACTTTTAGTAATTAGAATTGTTTAATTTATATGTCAAAGATATTAATTACAGGTGGAAGTGGTTTGGTTGGTAGAGCAATTTCCAAACTTTTATTAAATATGAATAAACAACCTGTTTGGTTGAGCAGAGAGGAAGGTATGTTGGATGGGATAAGAAAATACAGATGGAATTTAGAAAAAAACTATATCGACGAAAATGCTTTTGAAGATATTGAAGGTATTATCCATTTGGCCGGAGCAGGTATTGTAGATCATAAGTGGACAACTAAATATAAAAAAGAAATTTTAGACTCTAGAGTTAAAAGCAGCGAGTTGCTATTTAGTTATGTTTCAAAAAAAAAATATCCCATAAACTATATTATTGGAGGAAGTGCGATTGGATATTACGGCTCTTCAAAGAGCGATAGTTTGTATACGGAAGAGGATGCTCCGGGTAATGATTTTATGGCTGATACCTGTGTGAAATGGGAAAAAAGTTACGAATCGTTTAATAATTTTGGTATTAGAACTGTTATAATAAGAACCGGTATTGTTCTAAGCTCAGAAGGAGGAGCCTATAAAAAAATGGTGATTCCGTTTAAATTTGGTATGGGTGCCGCAATTGCTAGCGGTAAACAATTTTTTCCTTGGATTCATATAAATGATTTAGCAAATATATTTATACACGTAGCATTTAATAATAATATAACAGGCATATACAACGGGGTTGGTTCAGAAATAATAACAAATAAAGAATTCTCAAGGCAATTAGCTAAGAGTTTAAATAAACCATTTTTTTTACCAAATGTTCCCGAATCTGCATTAAAATTAATTATGGGAGAAATGGCTATAACTGTTACTGAAGGATTAAAGATCAGTAATCAAAAAATTAAAAACGCTGGATATGTTTTTGAATATGAAAATGTAAAAGACGCGTTAAATTCGTTTAGTTAAAATTCAATTAGGTTAGTATTTCCACTTTATTGATTTTACATCAAAACAAAGTGTGTTTTCACTATTAGACTTTAATTGTAATAATCCTGAGTCGTTAATGCCTTCTACAAAAAATTGCTCTTGTCTTCCATTAATTTCAAAATTCATCCAATTATTTAAACCAAAAAAGCAATTTAAATAGTTCTCTTTAATTTGATTAAACTTATTACTTTTTAGCATTAAATAGTATTTTTCAAAATGTTTGCAAAATAACTCTAGCAAAGCATTTATATCTTTAGACTCATTACACAATTTTTTTAACGATGTAGCTTTATAATGATCATCAAAATTTATTTGATTTATATTTAATCCAAAGCCAATAACGCTCCAGTTTACTTTTGAATTGCTTATGTTATTTTCAATTAAAATACCAGCTATTTTTAAATTATTTACCAATATGTCATTTGGCCATTTAATCTTAATGTCAAAATGGCTCTTATTTAAAATTTCAGTCAATGCGTCATAACAAGCCAATGCCGAAATTTGGTATAAAAAATATTGGTTTTTAAGATTTAAAAAAGTAGGTTTAATGATTAAAGAAGCCGTCAAATTAGCTGATTTTTCAGAGTTCCAAGCGTTTCCTCTTTGTCCCCTTCCATTTGTTTGATGTGATGTTTGAATTATTGTTCCTTCGGCTAGGTTAACGTTCTTTAACATGTCAATGGCATAAGAATTGGTACTCTCTGTATAATCTAAAAAAATAACATTTCTGCCAATAAATAATGTTTCCATTAAACCAAATAAGATTAAATTTGTAGTTAGGTGTAAACCTAATAAATTTAATTAAATTCAAGCTACAAATTTTACTTTATGTCCAAGACACCAATAAAAAAAACAACAAAAAAAGTTTCAGCCAAAAAACAAACAGAAAAAAAAACAGTAAAATCTAAATTGGGTTTTGCTGCTGTAGCTAAGAAAAAAACCACCAAAACTGCAACCGCAAAAAAAATTATCAAAAAAAAGGTATTAAGCACAGAAGAAAGAGAATTTCGTGAAGCGAACTTAATAGCAAATTCAGAAAAAAAGAAAAAAACCGGTTCAGTAAAACGCCCAAAAAAAACATCAACACCCTCTCAAACCACCTCATTGTTAGATGCCATTGTTGAGGGGATGCAAGAGAAGAAAGCAAAAAATATTACAATATTAAACATCAGCAAACTTGAAAATAGAGTTACAGATTATTTTGTTGTTTGTGATGCAGATAGCAAAACCCATGTTAAATCTATTGCAGATAGCATTGAAGATGTTGTAATAAAGTTAACTAATGAAAAAGCATACCATACCGAGGGCCATCAGAACAGCGAATGGATTTTAATAGACTATATTAATATTGTAGCTCATGTGTTTTTAAAAGAAACTCGCGAGTTCTATAATATTGAAGGTTTATGGGGAGATGCCGATATAACCACAATTAATGATTAATATTTTGATACAACATAAAATGAGCGACGAACAAAGCAAGCAAGAATTACCAAACGAAGATAAAAAGCAAAATAATTCATCTGAAGAAGAGCGAAAAAAACAATTTGAGCGAATGAAAGAAAAATTCAGCCGCCCAAATTCAAATTTTGGAGGCAATAAAAGTAACAATAGTGGAAATAATTTTTACTGGATTTATGGTTTGGTGATAGCTGTTTTGTTATTTATTGTTTTTTATGGAAACGGATTTTCACCCCGTTTGCAAGAGGTTAGCCAAGGTAAATTTTATACGGATATGTTGGCAAAAGGCGATGTAACTGATGTGGTTATAGTTAATAAAACAATTGCTAGAATTTATTTGAAACCAGATAGCGTTGTTAAATGCGATAGGTATAAAAATCCTGAAACCGGCAAAGCTTATTTTACTGATAAAAATTTTAAAGGACCTCATTTTTTTATCACAGTTCCTTCTATTGATAATCTAATGCTTGGTATGGAGAAGGTTCAGAATGAAGCCGGTATTTCAAAAGACAAACAAATTTTTGCGCGCAGTGTTGAAGAAACCAATTGGATGAGCGACCAATTACCATGGTTGTTGCCAATTATAATTATGGTTGTGCTTTGGATTGTAATGATGAGAAGAATGGGTGGAGGTTCAAGTGGAGGCGGACCAGGTCAGATATTCAGTATCGGAAAATCAAAAGCTACTTTGTTTGATAAGGATTCAAATGTTAACATAACGTTTAATGATGTTGCTGGTTTAGATGGCGCAAAAATGGAAGTTATGGAAATTGTTGACTTTCTTAAAAATCCGAAAAAGTATACAGATTTAGGAGCAAAAATTCCAAAAGGTGCATTATTAGTTGGTCCTCCTGGTACAGGAAAAACTTTATTGGCGAAAGCAGTTGCAGGTGAGGCCAAAGTTCCTTTCTTTTCCTTAAGTGGTTCCGATTTTGTTGAAATGTTTGTTGGAGTTGGAGCATCTCGCGTTCGTGATTTATTTAAACAGGCCAAAGAAAAAGCGCCATGTATTATTTTTATTGATGAAATAGATGCAATAGGAAGAGCGCGTGGAAAAAATGCAGCTGCCGGAGGAAATGATGAACGTGAAAATACATTAAATCAGTTGTTAACTGAAATGGATGGTTTCGGAACCAACAGTGGCGTTATTATTCTAGCCGCTACAAATCGTGCCGACATATTAGACCGCGCCTTAATGCGTGCAGGTCGCTTTGACAGACAAATTTATGTTGATATGCCTGACTTAAATGAACGAAAAGAAATATTTGAAGTTCATTTAAAAAAGATTAAAATAGATGACAGCGTACAAATTGATTTTTTAGCAAAGCAAACACCGGGTTTTAGTGGTGCAGATATTGCTAATATTTGTAATGAAGCCGCTTTAATAGCTGCTCGTACTAATAAGAAAACTGTTCAAAAACAAGATTTTTTAGATGCGGTAGATAGAATTATTGCAGGCCTAGAAAAGAAAAATAAAATTATTACACCTCAAGAAAAACGTGTAATTGCATTTCATGAGGCCGGACATGCAACAGTTAGTTGGATGTTGGAACACGCGAGCCCTCTTATTAAAGTAACTATTGTGCCTCGTGGTAGATCTTTGGGTGCCGCATGGTATTTGCCTGAAGAAAGACAAATAACAACAACAGAACAAATAATGGATGAGATGTGTGCTGCTTTAGGTGGACGTGCTGCAGAAGAAATTATTTTTGGTAAGGTTAGTACAGGCGCTTTAAGCGATCTTGAAAAAATAACAAAACAAGCATTTGCAAGTGTTGTCTATTATGGTTTAAATGAAAAAATTGGTAATATTAGTTATTATGACAGCTCAGGGCAGGGTGATTACAGTTTTAGTAAACCATATAGCGAAAACACAGCCAAAACTATTGATGAAGAGGTTAAAAAAATGACTGATGTTGCTTACGCAAAAACAAAACAAATTTTAATAAGTAACAAAGAAAAATTAACCCTGCTTGCCAATAAATTACTTGAAAAAGAAGTAATTTTCAAGGAAGATTTGGAAGAGATTTTTGGAAAACGACCTTTTGATAAAGTTGAGGAGGAAGCGGTGAAAAAAATCGAAACATCAACAAATGACTCGGAAACTGAGACTCAAGGCGGTAATGTTTAGATAAATAAAAAAATTATCCGTAAAAAAGGTGAATCAAATTTGATTCGCCTTTTTTTATAAATACAACCTTTAAATTTTTTAGAATTATTTCAGTTTTAAATCAGATTAACTCGTTAAATTAAATTATTTACTCTGTAATCAATAGTATTCACTCATTTCTTCAAGTTTTTTTGTAACTGATTATCAAACACTTAATTATAACCATTAAGTTATTTGAAATTTTAGCGTAACCCTTTAGGTCGATTCTGCTTATAACAAGTAAGTATTCAACAAAATCAGTTTCTATGGCAATTAATCCGCATTTTCATCACACTAGCGAACAACTTAATGAGGAGTTAATTATTATTGAAGCTTCTAAACAGAATCCCGAAAAATTTGGCCCAATTTATAATAAATATTATAAACAAATATTTAATTATGTATATCAAAGGTTAGACGATAAAGAAACCGCATTTGATCTTACCAGTCAGGTTTTTTTAAAGGCTTTAACTAATCTGTCAAATTACCAGTTTAAAGGTGTGCCATTTGGAAGCTGGCTATACAGAATTGCTCACAACGAACTAATGCAATTATTCAAGTTACAAAAAGGTAAAAAAACCATAAATGCAGACATTAGTGACCTCAGATATATTTGTGAAAGTAATGATGAACCATTTTATGAAGAGTACATTCCATTAATAAAAAAAATAATCCAAGAATTAGAAACCGACGATTTGCAGATGATTGAGTTTAGATTTTTTGAAAAAAGACCATTTAAAGAAATAGCAGAAATATTAAATATTTCAGAGGTTAACGCTAAAGTTAGAATGCACAGGATTATTGAGAAGTTAAAAAAATCTATAAGTAAATTAAAATTGTAATATGGAACCAAAATTCAATTTAAACAGACCTAAATTAAGTGACGAAGAAATTAATAAACATAAAAATTTTGACCAACTCGTTAAGCAATTTAAACAACAAAGTATAGATAAAGCTAAACATGATAAGAGTTGGTGGAAAAGTAAAAAGTTCCGATATACAGCTATAATTACTGGTACTTTAGTTATTTGTACTATAAGTTATTTAGATTTATTTAATAACAGTTCAAATAAAATAGTAAAGCATGAAACAAACCTAACTCCCAAAATCCAATCAAAAAAAAGTTCAGTAAAAAAATCAGTTATCTCTGAACCTTCAGCTAAACTAAAAATTAATTACACCTCCTATAAAATTAATAATGCTAAGGGCGGTGAAATAAAACACACTACTTCCTCAAAAATAAAAGTTCCTGCTAATAGTTTTGTAGATAAAAATGGTAAAGATATTATTGGTGACGTAACTATAGATTACAGAGAGTTTCATGATGCCGCTGATATAATAGTTTCTGGTATTCCAATGATTTACGATAGTGTAGGTAAAAAATTTAATTTAGAAAGTGCAGGTATGTTTGACGTTAAAGGATCGCAAAACGGAGAACCGGTATTTATAAAGAAAAATAAACAATTAAATATTGAATTAACATCATCCGTTTCAGAAAATCGGTTTAATCAATATTATCTCGATACCGTTTCAAAAAATTGGCAATATTTGAAGCGCGACGATAAATTAACATTGCTTTCAAAAACAAATAAATTAAATACCTCAAAAATCAACCATTCAATCTCTAGTCCAAAACTTGAAAATTTAAAAAATCAAATAGAGGTTGTTATTCCTAGAAAATTAGATAGTGTAAAAATAGTATATGCTAAAAAACAAACTCTGTTATCAAAACCTAAAGAGCCTTTAAAACCAAATAAACCTGCTCCCGGCAGACCAACATTTGTTTTTGATGGCAGTTATCATGAGTTTCCTGAACTTTCAGTTTTTAATAATGTTGTTTTTGAAGTTGGCGAAGAAAATAAAAATTATCGCAGCAACATGCATGACATAACCTGGACCGATGTTAAAATTAGCGAAGGTCCTGTTAAGGGTAAAAATTATCTATTAACCTTAGTTTATCGCCGTCAGGTAGAAAAATTAATAGTTTACCCCACCTTAACCGGAAAAGATTTTGAACTAGCCGAAAAAAATTACAATCAAAAATTTAATGAATACAAAGTTTTAATTGAAAAGCGTGAAGCTCAAGAAAAAAAGTTAGTAGATGAATTACAGGCAAAACAAACTGCTTACTTTACCGAACTAACAAAAAAACAAAAAGAACTTGATAACGAGCGCTCATCGCTAATTCAGCAATTAAAGTTAAATGAACAAAAGCAATTAAATTCTAGTTTTAATACATTAAGTAATCAAACCAAAGCAACCAGATTGTTCAGTATTTCTCAATTTGGAATTTATAATTCAGATTGCCCGCATAATGAAAATTCAGGAAAAATCGTAAACCCTGCTTTTGTATCACATGATAATACACATGTGGTAAATCCGGATGCGTTATATTTAATTAACCATTCATCTAAAACTGTAACAAATATTTCGTTTATTGAAGGTTTTAAATTTATCTATGACCCGTCAAATTCCTATTCTATATGTGTTTTCTCGAAAAATAAATTATTTATTTGCTCTAAAGAGTTATTTGAAAAAGCCGTAAATAATAATAAACATCAATTTACACTTCATGAAATAACCGATAATACGGAAAGTGTAATGGATTTAAAAAAAGCCCTTGAAATATGATTAAATACGTATTGATTTTTTGTTTTTCTCTTGTTGTTTTTTCATTTACAAATTATAAACCTAAAAAATTTATTCCGCCGGGTACAGTTCAAATTACTGAAACCTTGTATGCTGATGAAGCTGAAATCTCAAATTTATCTTGGCTTGAATTTGAATTTTGGACAGCCGTGAAATACGGAAAAAATTCTAAAGAGCATTTAGCAACTTTACCTGACACGTTGGTTTGGCGAGATCAACTGTCGTTTAACGAACCTTATGTACTTTATTACTATCGTCACGTGGCTTATAAAGATTATCCGGTGGTTGGTATTTCATATGAACAAGCTTTGGCCTTTTGTAAATGGCGAACAGAACGAGTTAAAGAATTTTATAGTCTACGTTATAAAAAAGAACTTCATTTAGACTATCGTCTGCCTACAAAACAAGAATGGGAGTTTTTAAGCAATAATGGAGCCGGTATTTTTTCTAATAACGGAAAAAATGAGAAAGGACATTATAAAGTAAATGTTGCAAGACCTTTATCAGACTCTATCGGTAAAAAATCTCTCATTAACGACAATGCAGATGTTACTGCTCCGGTTTTTTCGTATTGGAAAAGTCAATTTGGTTTATATAATATGTTTGGTAACGTTTCTGAAATGATTTCAGAAAAAGGAATCAGTAAAGGCGGGGGATGGCGCAATAATCTTGAAGATTGCAGAGCAGGAAAAGATATTGTTTACACCAAACCTAATGCCTGGCTCGGTTTTAGATGTGTTTGCGAGTTTAAAAAAGAGAATTAAACCATGCATCACGCTTTACTTTTTAGTTATTTAATTTTAAATTCATTTAATTTTATTTTTTCTCAAAATTATCTAACAGAAATTAAAATGATTGAGCATAAAGTAAATGTCATTAATTCAAGTTTAAGTCAATTAAAAATTATAGAAATTCAACAAGATAGTTTAGGATTCAAAAAAAATTACTTTAACGATACTATTCAAAAAATAGAAATCTGCAGCCTCGAAACCATTCATGTCGAAAAAAGAGTAGCCTGGTTTTATTATAATAAATGTCCCATTTACATAGAGAAAAACTGGACAGATTTAAAATCATTTAAAGTTATTGACAATGAGAAAATGTATATAAAGAATAAAGAAATAATATTATGGCTTGATTTTAATAAGAAACCGGTAGATTTAAATAGCTCAGAAAATAAAGCTGTTTGTGATATGATAGTTGATTATAGCAAAAAAATAATTCTCAATTTAAAATAAATACTGAAAATTTTACAGCCAAAAGCGGTTTTTAACTAATTAAAAAGCACTTAAAAACCACCATTAAATCTTATATTTACAACCTTAATTAAGCAATTTATGGCGCAGTTAATTTTATTCAGGCATGGCCAAAGCACTTGGAATTTAGAAAATAAATTTACCGGTTGGGTAGATGTAGAACTTACTCCAAAAGGAGTTGAAGAGGCAAAAAGTGCCGGCGAAAAAATTAGGGGCTATCATTTTGATTACGCTTATGCTTCGGCATTAAAACGAGCCCAAAACACACTTAAAATAGCTTTAGAAACTTCGGGGCATGAGCCAATAATTCCTGTTTATAATCAGGCTTTAAATGAGAGAATGTACGGAGATCTACAGGGTTTGGATAAAACCGAAACAGCAGCCAAATATGGCGAAAATCAGGTTAAGATTTGGCGCAGGAGTTTTGACGTTCCTCCTCCAAATGGTGAAAGTTTAAAAGATACTGCAGCCCGAGTTATTCCTTATTTTGAGACCGAAATTATTCCTAAGCTAAAAGAAGGTAAAAATATTGTAATTGCAGCGCACGGCAATAGCTTAAGGGCATTAATTATGTTTCTGGAACAAATGACTCCAGAGCAAATTCTCGAGTTTGAAATTGGAACAGCCCAACCAAGACTTTATGACCTTGATTCAAATTTAAAATTAATATCAGTTAAAAATTTATAATTGTATGCAACAACAATTTATTGGAGAAAGCAGTAAAGTAATTGCTGTAGATTTTGATGGGACTATTGTAGAACACAAACATCCGTCAATAGGAAAGGAAATGTTATTTGCTTTTTCTACGATGAAGGAGTTACAAAAAAAAGGACATAAATTAATTTTATGGACCATCAGAACAGGTGCTTTGTTAGATGAGGCCGTTGAATTTTGTAGACAAAATGGTGTTGAATTTTATGCAGTTAATAAAAATTACCCAGAAGAAGAATTAAATGATAAAGTAGCTCGTAAAGTAAATGCCGATGTTTTTATAGATGACAGAAGTATAGGAGGATTTATTGGTTGGAGCGAAGTATGGCAAACACTTCATCCCGAAGGCGGCGATTTTAATCATCAGTTAAAAAATGCAGAAGCACATCAGAATTACAAAAAAAATGAGACATCTTTTTTAAAAAAATTATTTGGCGCAAAATGATTTATTTAAAAACTAGAGAAGAAATCGAATTAATGCGCGAAGCAGCCTTAATGGTTTCTAAAACATTAGCCATCATAGCAAAAGAGGTTAAGCCTGGCGTTGAACCACTAAAATTAGATAAACTAGCAGAAGAATTTATTCGAGATAATGGAGGCATTCCAGCATTTAAGGGTTATGGAAGTAAAAATAATGCGTTTCCTGCTACTCTTTGTATTTCAATAAACGAAGCTGTCGTTCATGGTATTCCAAATAAAAATCCATTACACGATGGCGATATTATTTCGGTTGATTGTGGCGTTAAAAAAAATGGATACTTTGGCGACCATGCTTATACATTTGCTGTTGGCGAAATTAAACCCGAAGTGCAAAAATTAATTACCGTTACCAAAGAGAGTCTTTATCTCGGAATAGAACAAATGGTAAGCGGAAACCGAATAGGAGATATTAGTTTTGCAATACAGCAACATGCCGAAAAAAATGGGTTTGGTGTTGTAAGAGAATTGGTTGGGCATGGTTTAGGAAAAAATTTGCATGAAGAGCCAGAGGTGCCTAATTACGGCAAACGTGGCGATGGTCCAAAATTAAGAGAGGGAATGGTGCTTGCAATTGAACCAATGATTAATCTTGGAACAAAAAATATTAAGCAGTTAAAAGATGGCTGGACTATTATTACTGCAGATGGTAAGCCAAGTGCTCATTTTGAACATGATGTGGCAATAGTTGACGGCAAACCTGAAATTTTAAGTTCTTATTTGTTTATTGAAGAGGCTTTGGCTTCATTAAAATAGTTTCCATATTTCTGTTTTAGGAAAAATATCTAATAAAGAATTGCGCGAAAAAATAATTTTAAATAAATCAAGAAAATTGTCTTGGTTTAATAAAATTATGCTTTGGATTCAATATTTCATTATTGTTTGCTTGTTGTTTTCCGTTTCTGCAAAATATCTGTCTCCTGCATTATTATGGTTGCCGGCATTTTTTGGTTTAGCATTTCCGGTCTTGTTTATTTTAAATTTAGTAATGGTTATTTTTTGGCTTGTTCAATTTAAATCTGTCATAACCTTCGGGATTATTGCCTTATTCATAAGTTTACCAACATCTTTAAAGTACTTTCAGATAAGTTTTGATTCCAAATTTACAAGCAAGCCGCTAAAAATAACATCTTACAA
>CANFQR010000012.1 GCA_947449125.1 Bacteroidota bacterium
AGGGTGTAACGTTCGCCTATTTTTACAATATGTGAAGGCTTAAAGTTTATACCCTCTAACTTCACTTTCCCACCTTTGATGGCTTCTGAAGCAAGTGTTCGCGACTTATACATTCTAATTGCCCACAAATAAGTATCAGCTCTAACTTCCATTTAATAGTTTAAAAGAAAAAAGGTCAGTAAACCTACTGACCTTTGAACTTATAATTAATCTTTTCTTCCGCCAAATAATCGCAGTAAAAACAAAAACAAATTAATAAAATCGAGATAAAGCGTTAACGCACCCATAATTCCAAATTTTCGGTTAATAGTATTATCTCCAACTCCGTCACCTAAGTTTTTAATTTTTTGAACATCATATGCAGTTAATCCTGTAAAAATGATTACCCCTAAAATGCTTATCAGATAATCCATACTTTCACTTTTCATAAAAAAGTTGATGAGCGACGCAATCACAATTCCAATAACCCCAATCATTAAAATACTTCCTAATTTAGTTAAATCAGTTTTTGTTGTATAACCTGCAATTGCCATTAACGCAAACAACGCAGCGGTACTTAAAAACACTTTATAAATTGAACCTAAGCTGTATACCAAAAAAATAAAACTAAAACTGATACCGTTTACAACAGAGTAAGCAATAAATGTGCTTATTAAAACAGGAACAGACATTTTATTTAATCCAAAACCCATTGCCATAACAAATAAAATTGGCGCAAACATTACTACATAAGCCAATATTGAAGGTTTAAATCCATATTCCGTTTGTTCAATTAATAAAGAAGTTAATTCAGGAACAAAAGCAAATAATAATGCTGAAACAGTTGTTAAAACCATGGCTAAACTCATCCACGCAAACGATGAGCGAAGTATTGTGTTTTGGGTTACAAAAGTTGCGTTTTCGAATTTTTCAATCGGTGTATTTCTAAAATTTGAATCCATAGTTTATTATTTTACACGAAAATAGTAATTAAATCAATCAAAAAAAGGTTAAGAAAATTTAAAAATACAAGTCGCTGGTTTTTAACTTCAAAAACCTCAACACGGCAAACATTGCGCTAAACGCTGAAATAATAACACCTAGAATAATAACCGACAAGAATAAAAAAAGCAACAAATTCTCATCTTGAAGTTGTAATAAGTCCGGAACAAACCTTGTGCTTATAATAA
Source organism: Bacteroidota bacterium (assembly GCA_947449125.1). Taxonomy (GTDB): domain Bacteria; phylum Bacteroidota; class Bacteroidia; order B-17B0; family Aurantibacillaceae; genus Aurantibacillus. The sequence continues at coordinate 1,170 of CANFQR010000012.1, forward strand.
GTAATCCGGCTAATAGAAGCCCAGACAATAATCCGGCGATAATACCTTGCCTTAAACCTTTAAAAATAAATGGTTTACTAATAAATAATCTGGTAGCACCAACTAAATACATTGTTCTAATTAAAAAACGCTGAGAATAAATTGATAAACGAATGGTATTATTTATAAGAGCAATTGCTACGATTAAAAGTGCTCCGCTAAAAATTAGTATAAAAAAAGCTATTGCTTTGGTGTTTTTATTTAAATTGTTTATCATATCCTTTTGATAAACCACCTCTTTTACAAATGTTTTTTGTAAAAGTTCTTTTTCAATTATCTGCAACGTATCAGTAACTGCATAATTGGCATTAAGCTTAACATCAAAAGAATTTAGCAACGGATTACTTCCCAAAAAAGAAACAAAGTCCTCTCCCAAATCAACTTTTAATTTTTGTGCTGCTTGCTCTTTGTTCACGAGCGTAACCCCTTTGGCGTATTTAGAATTACTTAACTCTTGATATAATGCATCTATTTGAGCCGAGCTTGCTGTATCTTTCAAAAAAATTTGAAAACCAACATTTTCTTTAAAATGTTTCGCTAGTTTATTGGCATTAATTACCAACAACCCTAAGGTGCCAAGCATAAATAAAACAAGAGCCAAACTAATAATTACGGTTACGCCAGAAGTACGCAGTCTTTTTTTTGTAAGGATATCACTCACATCAATAAATTTATAAGCGAATTTATTTTTTTATAGTTCTATATTAACGCTATAAATAAAGATTAATTAACAAAGAAATGTTTGTTTTATACAACTGCAATTTTTATTCCACACAAAAACAAAATAATCAATAGTCCACCAATAATAATCCTATAAACACCAAAATATTTAAATCCATATTTATTCAATATGCCAATAAAAAATTTAATGGCTAAAACAGCTACAACAAAAGCTACTAAGTTTCCAAAAATTAATAGTCTTATTTCTTCGGAACTGATGGTTAACCCGTCGGAATAAAAGTCAAGTAGCTTTTTTGCAGTGGCAGCAAGCATGGTTGGTACAGCCAAAAAAAATGAAAATTCAGCTGCACTTTGGCGAGTGAGCCCCTGGCTCATACCACCAATAATTGTTGAGGCGCTTCTACTAACTCCAGGGAACAAGGCCAAACATTGAAAAGCACCTATCTTTAAAGCCGTAAAAAATGAGATTTTATCTTCATGGTTTATGGCTTCCTGTTTAAACCATTTGTCAACAAATAATAAGAGTATTCCACCAATAAATAAAGCTACAGCAACACCAAAAACATTTTCTAATTGGGCATCAATCCAATCTCCTAATATCAATCCCATTATTGCGCTTGGAATAAACGCTACAACTAATTTTAAATAAAAATTTATTGATTTAAAAAAACGTTTAAAATATAAAACTACAACACTTAATATTGCGCCTAACTGAATGGCAACGGTAAACAATTTTACAAAAGGAGTGATTTTAATCCCCAAAACAGCCGTAGTTATCATCATGTGTCCTGTTGATGATATCGGCAAAAATTCCGTTAATCCTTCAACAATGGCTATTATTAAGGCCTGAAGATAACTCATTGCTAGTTAGCACCTTCTTTTGGTCGCCACATAATTGCAACAACTATGGTAACAAACCCTATTAAACAACTAATTGGCGCCAAAGTAATGCGTTGAAAATCAAAAATTGAAGGATTAAAAACATTTGGGTCTTTGCTGCCTCCGCCAATCATTAATAAGTAACCAAGCGCAATAAAAAATATACCCGCAATTAATATATAGTAATTCTTTTTTGTAAAAGTTGTTTTCATTTTAATTAATCTATTAAGCAGTAAAACACAAATATAAACAAAAAATAACCTCATTTTCTGCCTTTTAATAAAGGAGTTTACGAGTTAATTTTTGTAATATTGCTATAATTATTATGGCAAAAGTAGCACTCATAACAGGCGTAACCGGACAAGACGGAGCCTATCTAGCAGAATTGTTATTAAGCAAGGGATATATCGTTCACGGCATTAAACGTCGTAGCTCAATGTTTAATACGGATAGAATAGATCATTTATATCAAGACAAACATGAAAAAAATGTAAATTTTATTTTACATTATGGTGATTTAACAGACAGCACTAACCTTATCAGAATTGTGCAAGAGGTAAAACCCGATGAAATATACAATCTGGCCGCTCAAAGCCATGTAAAGGTAAGTTTTGAAACGCCTGAATACACGGCTAACTCAGACGCTCTAGGAACCTTGAGAATATTAGAAGCTATACGTATTTTAGGTTTAGAAAAGAAAACACGTTTTTATCAAGCATCTACCAGCGAATTATATGGACTAGTGCAAGAAGTACCACAAAAAGAGACGACGCCATTTTACCCCAGAAGCCCATACGGCGTAGCTAAACTTTATGGTTTTTGGATTACAAAAAACTATCGCGAAGCTTACGGCATGTTTGCCTGTAATGGTATATTATTTAATCACGAAAGTCCATTACGAGGTGAAACATTTGTAACGCGTAAAATTACACGTGCCGCCGCAAAAATAAGCTTAGGCATGCAAGATAAATTGTTTATGGGTAACATAGACTCTGAAAGAGACTGGGGTCATGCTAAAGATTACGTTGAAGGTATGTGGCGAATGTTGCAACAAGACGAACCTGACGATTTTGTGCTTGCTACAGGAATTAAAATTACGGTAAGAGAATTTATTAATATGGCTTTTGCCGAAGTGGGAATAAACTTAAAATGGGAAGGTACTGGCGCTGACGAAAAAGGAATCGACGCTGTATCCGGTAAAATTATTATAGAAATTGACCCTAAATATTATAGGCCGGCAGAAGTTGATCTTTTAGTGGGCGATGCCACCAAAGCTAGAACTAAAATGGGCTGGAAACCAACTTACACTGTTGCTGAACTTTGTAAAGAAATGGTTTTATCCGATTTAGAATTATTTAAAAGAGATAAATACTTACTGGAAGGCGGGCACAAAGTTCTTAATTACAAAGAATAAAAACTGCTTTTTCTCAAAAGCTTTTTATTTAAAATTGCTTAGCTAAAATTATTAAAGACCATAATTGTTTCCAATCTCAAATGAAAACAAATTCAAATATATATATTGCGGGTCATCGCGGAATGGTTGGTTCAGCTATTTTAAGAAATCTTCAAAAAAAAGGTTACTCAAACTTTATTTTAAAAACTTCGCAAGAATTAGATTTAAGAAATCAAGCTGACGTTTCGCGTTTTTTTGAACTTAAAAAACCTGAATTTGTTTTTTTAGCCGCTGCCAAAGTTGGCGGAATACAAGCTAACAATATCTACAGGGCAGATTTTTTATACGACAATCTAATGATTCAAAATAACATTATTCATGCCTCTTATAAAAATAATGTCAATAAATTGTTATTTCTAGGCTCGTCTTGTATTTACCCAAAATTAGCGCCACAACCTCTTAAAGAAGAATACTTATTGAGCGGTTATTTAGAAGATACCAATGAACCTTATGCCATTGCTAAAATTGCAGGCATAAAAATGTGCGAAAGTTATAAAAGACAATACAATTGTAATTTTATTTCGGTGATGCCCACCAATTTATATGGCCCAAATGATAATTACAATTTAAATAATTCACATGTTTTACCTGCACTCATAAGAAAATTTCACGAAGCCAAACAAAATAATTTACCATCTGTTGACATGTGGGGAACCGGTTCTCCGTTGCGCGAATTTTTACATGCAGATGATATGGCCGATGCTTGCGTTTATTTAATGCAAAACTATAACGGTTTACAACATGTAAATATTGGAACCGGATCTGATATTGCCATTAAAGAATTGGCAATTTTGATTAAAAAAATAATTGGTTATTCCGGCGACATAAAACACGACTTAAGCAAACCCGACGGAACTCCAAGAAAATTAATGGATGTAAGTTTTTTGCATAGTCTGGGATGGCGTCATACTATTGAGCTCGAAGAAGGAATTAAATCCGTTTATGAAGATTTCAAAAAAAACAATAATGTTAGAGCAATGTAATTTAATATTGTAAAGAAATTCAACAAAATGCCCGGAAAAATGCTCCTTAATATTCGTCGCGAACTACTGCTTGCAATTTTATTCTTCATAAATTTAACTTATCTAAAATCTCAATTTTATAATTTACCTGGTGATTACAACTTTTCTGTTTTAACAGAAAAAAAATTGGCCGCTAAAGATTCCTCCGTTCATTCAGGCATAAAACCTTACATCCATTTTTTTAATACTAAATATGCTTTTGCATATGACACGAATCAGCTTTTTAAGTACATAACAGACGACGCGGCTCTTGATGCTATTTTTATGAAGCATTTTATACGGATTGAACCAAAAAAGGAAAACTTTAAACTACGACTTGACCCAATTTTAAATCTTGAAATTGGAAAAGATTTTTCAGACACTATGAACCGTAAATTTTATACTAATACGCGCGGTCTTATTGGCAGCGGGTTCATTGGCAATAAATTTTACTTTGAAACAATGTTTGCTGAAAACCAATCTGTTTTTCCTGATTATATTGCTGCTTCTGCAAAGAGCAACTTAGTAGTTCCGGGTCAGGGACGCTGGAAGACTTTCAAAACAATTGGTTATGATTATGCGTTTTCATCCGGATTTTTTTCGGTTCAAGCGCTAAAAAATTTGAACATACAAGTTGGTCACGGCAAGCACAAAATAGGGAACGGCTATAGGTCATTACTATTAAGTGACAATGCTTTTAATTACCCGTATGCCCGGATTTCCCAGCAATGGCTGAAGGGTCGAATATCATATAGTAACATTTATTCGGTGTTAATGAACTTAGATTCTGCTTCTAAATTTTCTGCACCTAATACCGAACGGTTATTTCAAAAAAAGGCGGCTTCATTTCAGTATTTAAGTTTAAACCTCAGCAAATTTTTTAACCTGAGTTTTTTTCAGGGAATGATTTGGCAGGCTGGAAACGAAAGGAATAAACAAGACTTAAGCTGGCAGTTTTTTAATCCGGTTATTTTTTCCAACTTACCAATCTATAATTTAAATGATAAAAACAATATTTTAATTGGAACAGATTTCAAACTTAAAATCACAAATAAACTAAATTTATATGGTCAGTTTATGGCTGATGATTTAAGCAACACAAAAAAATATGGAAATGCAATCGGCTTTCAGTTAGGATTAAATTATTTTGATTTTTTAGGTGTTAAAAATTTGTTTGTTCAGGCAGAATATAATGATGTGAATGAAAATAGCTATGTAAATACTTTAGGTGCGATAACTAACCAATCTTATTCCAATTACAACCAAAATTTAGCTTACACAAATTGTTCAGGAAAAGAAATAATTTTTATAGGAGACTACAAATGGAAAAGATTTTTTATAAATATTAAATATAACAGCCATAACTTTATACAACAAGGCGAAACTGTTTTTTACAATCAGCTTATAAATGCCAAATTTGGTTATTTAATTAATCCAACATTCAACTTTAATGTCCATATGGGAATTAATCACAGAAGCCAATCCTTTAAGAATTTATCAGGTTTAAATAATGAAACAAATTTTATATATTTAGGTATCAAAACAAGTATATATAATTTATACTACGACTTTTAAATGACAGTACTAATTTTAGTTTTTTTAACTGCTTTTGTTGTTGTTCTTTATTCAACACCATCGCTTATTAAAGTTGCGGTTTTAAAGCGATTAATAGATGCGCCCTCCGAAGAAAGAAAAACACACAAAGGTTCTATACCTACCATTGGCGGGATAATAATTTATGCAGGAACATTGTTTGCTTTTTCCTTATGGTATAGCATAGATGGCATAGATGATTTTGAAGGGATTTCAAAATCAGTAAAAGAGTTTCAATTAATTGTAGCTACTAGCCTTATTTTATTTTTTGTTGGCGTAAAAGATGATATTATTGGTACAGCGCCAGTTAAAAAATTATTTGCTCATATCGTAGTTGCTCTTATATTAGTTTTAATGGGAAATATAAGAATTACAGGGTTATATGGCATATTTGGTGTATATGAAATTCCATATTGGGGTAGTGTTTTTCTTTCTATTTTTACTTACGTGGTGGTAGTAAATTCTATTAATTTAATTGATGGCGTTGATGGTTTAGCCGCAGGTGTTGGGCTAATAACAAGTTGCGCATTTGGCGTCTGGTTTATTTTCGCAAACAACTTTCATTACGCCGCTTTATCGTTTGCCTTAGCTGGCTCATTAGTTGGTTTTTTAATTTTTAATTTTTCGCCGGCAAAAATTTTTATGGGCGATTCGGGCTCGCTGGTTATAGGTGTTTTTTTATGTGTTCTGGCCATCAAACTAATAGAATTTCCTGTTCAAAAACTTGATTGGTTTTGGGTAAAAGTAAACAAACCTGTTTTTGCTATTTCTTCTTTAATATATCCACTATTAGACACATTAAGGGTTTTTATTATTCGAGCGTTAAAAGGACAGTCGCCATTTAACGCTGACAGAAATCACCTACACCATAAACTTGTTGATGGAGGATACACTCACACCCAAACCGTTTTAATTATATACAGCTTTAGCATAATTACGGTAGGCGCATCACTATTAACCTCTTTCTTTTCTGAACCTACCTTTAGCTTATTGGCAATTATTTTAACTAGCCTTATTTTTTTAGGGTTTGTAATTAAATTAAAAAAAACTGAAAGTCAATTTAAAAACACAGCAGATGATTTAACTCATCAATAGATTATTAATTTACTATTTGTGTAAGTTTTAATCATAAAAGCACTATTATTTATTTAATTTTATATTTATTTAAACTCAATGAAAATATTTTTATTACACGTTTTTTTGCTGTCTGTTATTTTTATTAAATCACAATCCTCTTGGGATTTAAGACAGTGCATTGATTATGCACAAAAACACAATATCAGCTTAAAACAAGCTTCTATAAATAATGAGATTAATAAAAACAATACACTGCAAAGCAAAGCAAGTATACTGCCGTCTATTAATATGGGGGCCCAACATAATTATAACTTCGGACAAACTATAGACAGGTTTACAAACACCTTTGCAAATACACAGGTACTTTCACAAAATTTTTTCGTGAGCAGCAATGTTGTTTTATGGAGTGGATTAAGTCAATATAACAACATAAAAGCAAACGAATATAATTATTTAAGTAGTGTTGAAAATTATAAACAACTACAAAATGATTTATCCTTAAATATTGCTAACGCCTACATCTCAGTAATTTTCGCAGAAGAATTATTAAAAATATCTCAAAATCAATCTAAAATCACTATCGAACAATTAGAGCGTACTCAAAAACTCGTTAATGCAGGATCTATTGCAAAAAGTATTGAATATGATATTAAAGCGCAATTAGCTAACGAACAAGTAAATGTAATTACCGCCGAAAATAATTTAAGCCTGTCTTTACTAAATTTAAAACAATTAATGAACTTTGATTCTATAACTAATTTCGCCATTGCCATACCCGTTATTGAAATTTCTGAAAACAACCTTTTAACAGAAAATGTTCAAACTATTTATGAAACAGGATTAAAAACACAACCAAGTATTAAGCGTGGAGAATACTCACTATTAAGTGCAGAAAAAGCGCTTGCCGCAAGTAAGGGCAGAATCAGTCCTACGCTAAGTTTTAATGCAAGTATGGGTACAGGAACATCAGGTTTAGCAAAAGATATTTTAGGTTTTAAATACGCAGGTTATCAGATAAGCGGTATTACAAATAAAGGTGATAGCGTTTACAGCCCGGTTACTGAAGTAATTACCCGCAAAACATCTTTCGAAGATCAGTTTAAAAATAACGTAAATAAAATTATTGGTTTTACATTAAATATTCCAATATATAACGGTTTACAAAATTATACTTCTGTTAAAAATGCTAAATTAAGTGCGCTTAATGCCAAATTTAATCAAGAACTTTCTAAACAAAATTTATATAAAACTATTGTGCAAGCCTATATAAGTGCAAAAGCCTCTCTAAATAAATATACCGCCACAAAATTAAGCGTTGATGCAGCCTATGAATCCTTTAAATATGCTCAACAAAAATTTGACGCCGGTGTAATTAGTGCTTTTGATTTTAGCGTATCAAAAAATAGACTGTTTGCTGCTGAAAGTAATTTACTCCAGGCAAAATACGACTATATTTTTAAGCTAAAAGTGTTGGATTATTACCAAGGAAAGCCACTGGATTTATAAATTCAAAAACAAAATCAGCCTTGTTTTTTGAATAAAATTTTTAAAATCGGAAGTGCTGTAATCACTATTAAAGCAATAAAAATGTACCCCATGTAATTGATAATTTGAGGGAACCATTGTACTAAAAAATATCCTATTGAAGAAAGGCTTAAAATCCAAACAATAGCACCTATTAAATTAAATACCATAAATTTTACAACATCTACTTTTATAACACCTGCTATAATTGGTGCAAAAGTTCTAACTACTGGTAAAAAACGCGCTATTATTAACGTCATGTTTCCTCCATATTTATTATAATAACTTTTGGTTAGTTCAATATGTTTTTGTTTAAAAATTATACTGTCTTTTTTCGCATATAACTTTTGGCCTGTAAATTTGCCAAACCAAAAACCAACTACATTACCCAAAACTGCGGCAAAAGTCATTAACAAAACTAATATAAGATAGCTAGTGTTTATTAATTCGGGCTTTGCCTTACATAACATTCCGGCTAACAGAATTAAATTATCGCCGGGTAAAAAAAACCCAACTAACAAACCGGTTTCGGCAAAAATAACAAACAATAAAAGCCATAAACCTCCATACTCTATAATGCTATTAGGGTCAGTTAATTGTTTTAAAAACTCCCACATAAATTATTGTTTAGGTAAATTTAGCGACGCGAAATAATTTTGCTTTTGACTAATAGACGCTTTTATGTCATCTAAATTACCTTTTGGTATCGAATCAATTAATCGTCGGGTATAATCACTTTTAGGGTTCATGTAAACATCATCAGGATCTCCAATCTCTTCAATCTTGCCCTTTTGCATAACCACCATTCTGTCGCTCATAAATTTAACAACGCTTAAATCATGACTAATAAAAATATATGTGAATTTAAATTCTTGTTTTAAATCGTTTAATAAATTTAATACCTGTGCCTGAACACTAACATCTAAGGCACTTACGCTCTCGTCGCAAATAATAAATTTTGGATTTAAGGCCAATGCACGAGCAATACAAACACGCTGCCTTTGACCTCCACTAAATTCATGCGGGTACCGATTAAAATGTTTTTCTTCAAGACCTACTTTGTTTAGTAAATCATACACCTTATCTCTGCGTTGGCTATCTTTTTGTAAAATGCCATGAATTTTCATTGGCTCCATTAACGCGTCGCCAATTTTTAATCTCGGATTTAAAGATGAATAAGGATCCTGAAAAATAATTTGCATATCTTTTCTATGCTCTCTAAAATCTTTCTCCTTAATAGTTAATATATTATTACCCTTATATAAAATTTGTCCGTCAATAGCTGGTGTTAATTTTAAAATTGTCCGGCCTAATGTTGTTTTACCGCATCCGCTTTCGCCAACCAATCCAAGTGTTTCGCCTTCGTATACGTCAAACGACACATCGTCAACTGCTTTTGAATAAGATACTACTTTGCCAAATAATGTTTTTGCTGCAGGATACCAAGTTTTTACGTTTTTTAATTCTAAAATTTTGCTGTTTCTGTATAATTCTGTGTGTTTGTTCTCGCGTTCTTCTTTTGTAATTACCATGTTGTTAATGGCATTACTTAATTTGTTATCAAGCTCTATAATTTCGCCATTTTGATTTCGTGTCATAAAATCACTTACAACAGGTAACCGTTTAATGCGTTTATCTAAAGGTGGCCTGCAGGCCAATAAACTTTTTGTATATGGATGTTTTGGATTAGAAAAAATTTCAAAAACTGGGCCCTGCTCAACCACTTTACCTTTATACATTACCATTACATTGTCTGCCAGTTCGGCTATTACCCCAAGGTCGTGAGTAATAAAAACAATCCCCATGTTATAAGTTACCTGAAGTTTTTTCATCAACTCAATTATGGTTTTTTGAACTGTTACGTCCAACGCAGTGGTTGGTTCATCGGCAATTAATACATTTGGCTGGCAACTCATTGCCATAGCAATCATTACACGCTGTTTTTGGCCACCAGACAGCTGATGTGGATATCTGTCTAAAATTAATGCCGGGTTTGGTAACTGCACCTCTTCAAACAGCTTTATTGTTTTTTCTCTTGCTTCTTGTTTTGAAATAGATTGATGCAATAAAATAGCCTCCATTACCTGATCTCCGCATGTAATCACAGGATTTAAGGAAGTCATTGGCTCCTGAAAAATCATAGCAATTTCACTACCGCGATATTGACGCATGTTTTCGTCAGAAATTTTTACTAAATCAACTATGCCGTTATTTTTTGCATGATAAATAATTTCTCCTGAAGTGATTTTGCCGGGTGGATTTGGAATTAAACGCATAACAGAAAGTGAGGTAACCGATTTTCCGGAACCACTTTCTCCAACTATTCCAATTGTTTCTCCCTTATGAAGCGTAAATGAAACATCATTAACTGCTTTAAACAATTCGTTATCGGACCTGAATTGTGTTACTAAATTTTTTACTTCTAATAAAGGTTGTTTTACCATACAACAACTGTTAGTGCAATTGAGCCTACATAAATTTAATTTCTAAAATAAAACAAAAAGTGATTTAATTGTAAGTTCAACGTATTTTCTTATACACATTGCATTCTTACTAATTTTATTTGAACGTGTTATAAAAAACTTTTACGAACGAATTTTTTCATAAAACAATACATTGTATATTGCAGATTATAAAATAAATAACATGAAAAAATTATTTTTATTACTGTCTCTACTTGGTTTAAATTGTTTAAATGCACAAGAACATTTTTGTGCAAAGTCAAAACAAAACCTAATGTCTTCTCAAATTAAACACCAGGCAAGAACGGCAGTATTAGCACCTCAAATTTCACATGAATTAAAATACGATATAAAATTTGTTCATCTGAATTTAAATTGCGAGCGAACAAATAAATACATAAGCGGAAACGTAAAAACAGTTGCTACGGTAACAATAGCTCCTCTAGACACTTTTATGACAATTTTACATCAAAATCACACCGTTGATTCTGTAAGATTTAATGGCATCTTGTTGGCCTCTGTGAGAAAAGACAGTGCCATTAAAGTAGCATTGCCTACACCTTTAACAGCCGGCAACTCATTTACTGTGGTGGTTTATTACAAAGGCACAGCACCAACCGGTGGTTCTGCTATTGGCAGCGGATATAGTTTCGGCAACTCAACATCATGGGGAAATCAAGCCAGTTGGAGTTTAAGTGAAGCTATAGCCGCATACCACTGGTGGCCATGTAAACAAATTTTGTCAGATAAGATTGATTCGAGCTGGGTATTTGTAACAACAGATTCAACTAATAAGGTTGGCTCCAATGGTAAATTGCAAAATGTTGTTGTTGTAGGAAATAAAAAACGCTACGAATGGAAATCGCGAACACCAATTAATTATTATCTAATTTCGGTAGCTACTGCAAAATATAAAGAATATAACTTATATGCGCACCCACTCTATTTACCAAACGATTCTATTTTAATTCAAAATTATATTTATGATAATGCCATTAACAATACATCCTTTAATACACAAAAAAACACTTTAAACAAAATGCCACAGGTTATGGAATTTCAATGTAAACTATACGGCATGTATCCTTTTTACAAAGAAAAATACGGGCATTGCATGACCCCTTTTAGCGGCGGCATGGAACATCAAACCATGACTAGTTTAGGCTTTTTTGATTATTATGTGGACGCTCACGAATTAGGACATCAATGGTGGGGCGATAACGTTACCTGTAAAAGTTGGGGAGACATCTGGATTAACGAAGGTTTTGCTTCCTATACAGAACATCTTGTTGCTCAATATTTAGATAATGCCAATTTTGCTTCCAATTTAAACGCTGCACATACCAGCGTTATGTCTCAGGCAGGTGGAAAGGTTCACGTTTCCGGTCAAGACACTATGAATTCAAATATTATTTTCAGTTCTCGCTTAACTTACGATAAAGGTGGTTCAATTATAAGAACACTGCAATTTGTAACCAATGATGATAGTTTATGGTTTAATACGCTAAGGGGTTTTCAAAATACATTTAAAAACAGCACTGCCTCTGTAATTGATTTTATGAATTATTACCAAACTCAAACTGGTATTAATCCTACACAATTTTTTAATCAATGGTACTACGGTCAGGGCTACCCCACTTTTAATGTAAAAGGCTTTATTAATGGCAGTACATTTACATTACAAAGTACACAAAGCACAAGCTTTCCGTCATCGGTACCATTATTTATAACACCAATGGAATATAAATTAAGTCGTACAGGGTTTCCTGATACAACTGTAAGAGTAATGCATAGTAATGCGGTTGAAAATTACACCTTTAACTTACAAGGAACTGTTACCGGTATTGTATGCGATCCAAATAACTGGGTAATAAATAAAGTAACCGGTCCCACCTTGTCCTATGTTGGAATAAATGAACTTGAATACAATCATGCTGATTTTAAAATTGGCCCGAATCCAACTAAAGGCATTTTATACATTCAAAATCCTGAAAACAAAAAAGGAACATTAAAAGTAATTGATGCTGCAGGTAAACTAATACTTGAGAAAAAAACAGAATCAGAAATTATGTTCGACTTAAACACTTACCCTAACGGTATTTATTTTGTTACATATTTTGACAACAACAATGTCGAATGTTATGCTCAAAAAATAATTAAGGAATAATATAGTTGGCTATGCAGTATTTATTTTACTTCTTTTAAAATTGTGTTTCGGTTGGACTGCATAGCTTGGTTGGTAAACTGAAGCGATTTTAATATACTTATGCAGCTATCTCTTTTATTTGTCAATAAATACGAAATAGCCAAATAATAGTTTGCTTTATTAAAGTATTCTGAATTTTTATCGATTCTTCTTAAATCAATTAAAGCACTATCTGGCTTATCTAATTTTAAAAAGCATAATCCTTTGTAATAGTTTGCTGTATCGTTATTTAATACCTCTTTAAAATATTTAATAGCTTTTTCAAATTCACCAACCCTATAATAACTCATGCCATTAAATAATGCGGTATGGTTTGTTCGTGCATCATTCATATAAACACTAAAGCCTTCATCATTAACAAAATAGTTCTTTTTGTTTTTTGTTGACGTGTTCATAAAAAGAAAAACACTAAAGCCAAGCAAAATTATTATAGACGCAACTTTAAATAATAAATGTTTATTAAATGCCTGCTTTTTTGCTTTAAGAAGTTCTGGCGGATTTATAAATAAGGTTAGCGTTTCTATATTATAATTGTTTTTCTCTAGAAAATGTTTGAGATTGTTGATGTCAGAATCTGTAAATTGATTTGTCTTAATGAATTCTATCACAGCAAAAACATCAGCATTGTTTAGCAGAGAGTTTAAAATTTCATGATATGTATATTGCTTTATGTTTCTCATTACATAAATATATTCCAGATTGTTTTTACTTTTTGTTTTGCCGAATGTATAGTATTTCTTACAGTGTTATAACTTATTTTTTCTTGCTCGGCAATTTCCTCATGTTTATATCCGCTCAAATGCAGTTTTAATATTTCCTTTTCCCGTTTTGGTAAATAATCAAGTAACAAATTAAAGGCGTCAATGTTATAACGATTAACTATGTTATTTGTACCTATTAC
>CANFQR010000013.1 GCA_947449125.1 Bacteroidota bacterium
ATTACAATAATTTTTTAATTGAGTTAACATTTGCAGATACAACAAAACCAAATTCGAGTTTATTTGGCAGTGCTGACGTTGTGGTATCCTTATATTCGACACTAGCATTTGAGAGAATTTTTTGGGGGTTTAAAACAATTATTATGCCACTGGGTCAAATTGATTTTCCGCTTACAAATACGACGTTTAATAATATTTGTGCCAAACAGCAACAAGAGCTATCGGTTAAGTTAAAATTAGCATTAGAACTAAATACAGAAGATTATTATAAAAAAAATGAAATAGAAAAGTATGTTTATACGGCTTATAATTTTTTTAAGTAAAGAAAATAAAACAAAAAAATTGAATTAATTAATAAAGATATGTGCGGAATTTCAGTATTGTTTCATAAAACTAATTTAAATCAACAATTGTATTACGATTTCATTTCCTCCTTAAGGTCAATAAATCACAGGGGGCCTGATGATGAGGGTGTAGTATTGATTAATACAAATACCGGGGATTATAAAATTATTAAAACTGAATTTACGCATTCGCTTGTTAATGACACCTGCTCTATAGAGGCTGTTAATGTAAATGAGTTTAATCTTGCGCTTGGCCACAGAAGATTAAGCATTATTGATTTGTCAGTTGCTGGTCATCAACCTATGAAGGGAAAAGACGGATCATGGATTACATTTAACGGCGAAATATTTAATTATATAGAGTTACGAGAAGAATTAAAACAATTAGGTTCGGTTTTTATTACAAATTCAGACACAGAAGTTGTTCTCGAGGCATATAGAGTTTGGGGTCAAAACTGCCTCAATAAATTTAATGGCATGTGGACTATCTGTATTTGGGACTCTCAAAAAAAACATCTTTTTCTGAGCAATGATAGGTTTGGTGTTAAACCACTCTACTATTATGAGAAAGAAGAGTTTTTTATTTTAAGTTCAGAAATAAAACAGTTTTTGAAATTTAGTGCTGTAAAAAAAGAATTAAATCAAGAACATATAACTGATTTTGTAAAATTTGGTTTTATTGATGTTGATACGTCCACAATGTATCAAACTATTACCCGATTTAAATGTTCGCACTTTGCCTTAATTAATCTTGCAACCAATTTTAAAATTGCTAACGAACAAAAATCATATTACAATTTAATTAAACACATTAAGCCAATTTCAGAGCATAATGCAGTTTTACGTTTTAGAGAAATTTTAAACAATTCTGTTACCCTTAGAATGAGAGCAGATGTAAATTTTGGTTTTGCTTTATCAGGAGGAATTGATTCGAGTGCTGTTTTATATACCGCCAGAGATATCATGAAAGAACAGGAAAAACAACATGAACTTTTAGGGTTCTCTGCAATTTTTCCTGGTTACCCCGAAGATGAATCAGAATTTGTAAAAATTGTAGAAAATGATTTGCCATGTAAAACTCATTACAGCTTAGCAATGGAAGAATTTAATTTTGATTTTTTCGAAAAACATATTTATCATCAGGATGAACCTCTCCAAGGAACAACTTATTTCGCTCAATGGAGTATTTATAAAAAAGCAAGTGAATGCGGAATTAAAATTTTGTTTAACGGCCAAGGTGCAGACGAAGTATTTGCAGGCTACCATCATTATTTTTACCGGTACTGCCGGCAATTATTATTGAAAGGTAATGTGCTCGAATATTTAAGTTTAGTTAAATCTTATGCAGAAATAAAAAATGTTTCAAAAAAACAAATTCATAAAATAGTTTTTAATGAGTTAAAATTAGTATTAAAATTAAAAGCAGGAATTGCAAAATTTGATCACGTTTTACTTAAGTATTGGAACAAAATTGACACGCTTGATGAGTTATTAATTAAAGATTTTGATACTTTTCAATTGCCTTTATACTTGAGGGCAGATGATAGAGACAGCATGGCTTTTGGTGTAGAATCCCGACATCCATTTATGGATTACAGATTGGTTGAATTTGGTTACTCATTGCCTAATAATTTATTAATTAAAAATGGATGGCAGAAATATTTAATCAGAAAAGCTATGCACGAAATGCCTGAAGCTGTAAGATATCGAAAAGATAAAAAAGGTTTTGTTACGCCTCAAAATATTTGGCTAGCTAGATTTAAAAATGAATTTGAAGACTATTTGAAATACAATAAAAGAGTATTAGGAACAGAAAAACCGTCTGATCAGCCATTTTTAAATTACGCTTTGGGGACTTGGTTTAAAGTAAATAATTTTTAAATGTTGTTGTCAAAAAATAAATGCTAATCATGCAAACTTGTAAAAATTGCATAATGGACAATGTTAACGATCCGGATTTGATTTTGGATGAAAACGGTGTTTGTAACCATTGCCATAATTATAACCTCGCTATATTAAAAATTCCAAAAGGTGAAGAAGCGGTAGTAAAGTTTAATAAAACTATTGATAAAATAAAAATTAGTGGTAGAAATAAAGTATACGATTGTATTATTGGTTTAAGTGGTGGGGTAGATAGTACTTACTTATGTTACATAGCAAAGCAGCAGGGTTTAAGACCTTTACTCGTGCATTGTGATAATGGATGGAACTCCGATTTAGCAGTAAAAAACATTCAGAATGTTGTTAAAATTACCGGCTTCGATTTATATACACTGGTAATTGACTGGGAGGAAATGAAAGATATTCAATTGTCGTTTTTTAAAGCTGGCGTTGTAGATTTAGAATTGCCTTACGACTATGCATTAATAACAACAGCGTATAAAGCAGCACTAAAGCACAAAATAAATTATGTTTTAACAGGACATAACATTGTTACAGAAGGAACCTATTTACCTAAAAGCTGGCGTCATGATAAAACAGACGTGGTAAATATTAAAACGATACATAAAAAATTTGGCACTAAGCCTTTTAAAACTTTTCCTTATTACAATTTTTTCAGACAACTAAGAATTGATAAAAAATTAAAATACGTTCATTTGCTAAATTACCTTGATTATAATAAATCAATAATTAAAGAAATTATAATTAAAGAGTTTAATTGGAAAGATTATGGTGGTAAACATTATGAAAATATTTTTACGCGTTTTTATCAGGGCTATATTTTAAAAGAGAAATTTAAAATCGATAAACGGCAATTTCATTTTTCTGTTTTAGTTCAATCTAGGCAAATTACTCGGCAGCAAGCAGTTCATGAGTTTGCATTACCGGCTTATGATTCAGCTCAATTGGCAATTGATAAAGAATATGTCATTAAAAAATTAGGGTTTACCGAAAAAACATTTAACGATTACATGCAATCTGCTACACATAGTCATTTTGAATACGCTTCAATTAAATCGTATTGGGATTTTTATTTTAAGACAATAAAATTTTTCAAACCTATAATTAAATTTTTTAAATAAAATTAAACTTGAATTCAGAAAAAACCATTTTGATTATTTGTTACGGATTCCCTCCCTTTCCGGGAATCGGTGGCAGACGATGGGCTAAATTTTCTAAATATTTAAGTAATTATGGTTTTAATATAAATGTAATTGCTTCAAAAAATCCTTTTAAAACTGAATCGGTTTGGAAAAATGATGTTAAGCATATTGCAGTTACTCAATTACCAGTTAATTATCCGCATGCTTTAATTACATTTCCAAAATTATTAATAGGAAGGTTGAAATATAAATTAGGCTTATTAGTTGTTAAGTTATTTACAAAAGGGAATTATTACGATAAAACAATTTTTTGGAAAAATAAATTAATTAATGAAGCTGAGATTTTAATTAAGCAACATAAAATAAAACACGTTATAGTTTCAGGTGCGCCATTTCATCTTTTGCATCATAGTTTAAAATTAAAAGCGTTGTTTCCAGATTTAAATTTAATTGTTGATTACAGAGATTTTTGGACAGATGATTTATCTGTTGGCCCGCTAAGTGGTATCTCAAAAAAAAGAATTGAATTTGAAAAAAAGTTAGAAGCTGAGGTATTGAAAAATGCTGATTGTGTGTTAACGGTATCTGATTACATGACCAAACAATTATGTGATAAACATAAAATTAAAAAAGCAATAACCATACCAAATGGTTTCGATGAAAATGATTTTGAGAATATTAAAACTTCAACACGAAATGATAATTTAATAAAATTTGTTTTTACAGGTTCTTTGTATCAAAATATCGAATCAGTTTTTGTTCCTTTTTGTGAAGCCATAAAAAAAATTAAAAGCAATAACCCTGAATTATATAAAAAATTAAGGTTCGAATTTTATGGTTCGTCATCTCCAAAAAACATTAAAATTGTAAATAGGTATCATCTAGAAAATATTAGTTTTAATGCTCCGCTAACGTTACAAGAGTCGTTCCAAAAAATAAATGAGTCTGATTTTTGTTTACTGTTTTTAAATAACACGTATTCTTTTTCATTAAGCACAAAGTTTTGTGAATACATTGGTTTAAAAAAACCAATTGTGTTATTCTCTCAAAAAGGTGAGGCGTCTGAATTTATTCAATCAAATAATTTTGGTGTTTGGATAAATCCTGACGACATGTATAATCAATTAATCGCGTTTCTTTTGAATTTTAAAAGTCTTGATTTTAAATTAGAAAACAATCAACTTAGGGATACATACTCTGTTAAATGTATTTCTCAGCAATTAATTGAGAAGGTGCTAGTTTAAATATTAGATTTAATTAGTGTAACTCCTATTTTTTAATTATCAAAACCTAATGTCTTCGTTAATATCTATAATAATGCCAAGTTATAACAAAGGCAGATATTTAGCCGATGCAATTAATTCAGTTATTAATCAAACCTATCCGAATTGGGAGTTGATTATTGTTGATGATGTATCTAATGACAACACTTTGGAAATATTAAATGCCTTTATTGAAAAAGATATTAGAATAAAATTTTATATAAATTCCGAAAATAAAGGAGCCAATTTTTCTAGAAATTTTGGACTTAATTGTGCAAAAGGGAATTTTATTATTTTTTTAGATGCAGACGATATTTTATTTGAAGATTGTTTGAAAAACCGACTTGAAAAAATAGAAAAATCTGATTTTGATTTTTGTGTGTTTACAATGCAAATTTTTAATAAAACAATTGGTGATTTAAAAAATACTTGGCCTCCAAAAACTAAAACTCCGTTAATTAATTTTTTATCTCACCGTTTACCATGGCAAACCATGCAACCAATTTGGAAAAGAAGTTTTTTAGTTGGCATTAATGGCTTTGATGAAGAATTTAACCGCTTGCAAGATGTCGAACTTCATACCAGGGCTTTACTTACTAATAACGTTAACTTTAAATTATTTAATACCTTACCCGATTGTTTTTTGAGAATTGATGACGAAAGAAAAAATTTTAATTCAACAGATTTTTTAAACAAATGGATAGATTCATCAGAAAAGTATTGTAATAAGTTTGAAAAGTTAGTTCCATCACATTGTAAAAAGTATTTACACGGAACAATTTTTAGAAGCTATCAACAAATTTTATTGTATTATAAGTTAAATAAAATTACTAAAGATGATTTCCTTTTGTTAGGAACTAAATTGTTTTCAGTTAATGTTTATCGCAATGCCGGTAAATTAAAAAAGCTTATTTACAAAATAGTTTGTTTTTATAATCTTTATTTTTTTCGGGTACCGGGTATTAATCAATTTCTTTACAGGCTAATATTGTTGTAGAATACATTATTTAGAATTTTTCGTAAGTAACTCAAAAGGTTACTTTTTTTTGTGCCTAAATATCTCGTGTTGTAATAAGTAAAAATGGTAATTCTAAAAGATGATTACTTAGTCTAAATCCAAATCTCTTTTACGCTTAACAGATTTTTCTTTCATGTTAAACGCTTCAATTAGCAGGGCAAATGCCAAGGCAACATAAGCGTAGTTCTTATTTAATTCAACATGTTTTTCTTCAGGTAACGAAAAGTTATAACTATCAATTAATCCTTCTGCAAGTAAAATTCCGCCTATAACTAATAAAAAAGAAAGCGCAATCATTTTTATTCCCTGATTTTTATTTATAAAATCAGAAACTACACCGCTAAATAAAATCATTAATAACATACTAATAATTACAGCGCTAATCATGATTAAAACAACACCACTAACACCTACAGCTGCTAGAATACTGTCAAAACTAAAAATAAAATCTATTATTATTATTTGAACTATAATTCCGCCAAATGTGTTTTTTCCTTTTGATTTACTTTCAATTTCAACTTCGTCAGATTTTATTTTCTCCATAATTTCTTGCCATGTTTTTAGTAATAAAAACATACCGCCTCCAATTAGTATTAAACCTTTTCCGCTTACACCATATTGACCAATGTGAAATAATGCATCCTTTAATCCCGCAATCCATCCAATGAATAAAAGTAAAATAGAACGAACTACCAGGGCTAAAATAAGTCCTATTGTTCTTGCTTTTTTTTGTTGAGATTGTGGAAGTTTATTTACTGCTATTGAAATAAAAATGATATTATCTATACCCAGAATTATTTCTAAAACCGAAAGCGTAATTAAACCGATAAGGCCTTGAATAGAAAACAAGGCGTTTAAGTCTGATGAGAAATTGTGCATTTAAATCAAAATTTGGGCAAATATATTGCAAATTTTACAGATTAAATATTAAAATTTCGCATTGATAATCAATCAATTAAAAATTAATTATTAAACTTATAGTACTATGTATTGCAAAGTACTATAAAATTATATTAGTTTTACGGTAAAGATTTAAGTTTTAAATAGTAAATGTGATTTTAAAAATCAAATATTTTAAAATGAGCGAAGAAGAGATAGAAAAAAATAGTGGCGTCCCTGAAAAAAGTATTCAATCACAAATGCGAAAAGGAATTTTAGAATTATGCATTCTTTCTATATTATCAAAAGCGGATGCGTATCCCACTGAAATAATTGAAAAATTAAAAGAAACCAAACTTGTTGTGGTTGAAGGAACATTATACCCTTTACTTACACGTTTAAAAAACACCGGTTTATTGGCCTACAGATGGGAAGAGAGTAATAGTGGTCCGCCAAGAAAGTATTATAAGTTAACCTCCGAAGGACAAAACTATTTAAAAGAATTGCACGAATCATGGTTTGATATGGTAACAGCGGTAAACAAAACAATTGGTCCTATAAAAAAATAAAAAGAGTTTGCTATGAAAAAAACAGTAACAATAAATATTAGCGGCATCATTTTCCATATTGAAGAGGATGCTTATGAAAAATTAAATAATTATTTAACAACTATAAAACAATATTTTGACAGAACAGAGGATAATGGGAAGGAAGTTTTTGCAGATATAGAAGCAAGAATCGCAGAAATATTGCAAGAAGAAGTAAACGGTTCAAAACAGGTAATTGTAATTGAGGATATTGATGAGGTTGTTGCCATTATGGGCAGTCCAAAAGACTTTGAAGCATTTTATGCACAAGATGAAAAAGCTGAATCCGCAAGTCAATTGGGTACTGAGCAAAAAATAAAACGACGATTATTTAGAAACTCAGACGACCTAGTGATAGGTGGCGTTTGCAGTGGCCTGGCAGCTTATTTAGACCTTGATGCTATTTGGGTTAGATTAGCCATGTTTTTGTTGGTTTTCTTTGGAGGCTTAAGTTTGTGGGTTTATATTATTTTATGGATAATTATTCCTCAGGCAAAAAGTACTGCAGATAAATTGGCCATGAAAGGTGAGCCTGCCACCATTGATAATATAATTAAAACAGTAAAAGAAGAAGCTAACGATCTTAATCAACGCATAAATGGAAAAGGTATACTTAGTAATATTATTAAAACATGCTCATTAATTCTATTTTGGATATTTAAATTTTTAAGGCGAATAGTTGGATTAATAATTTTATTGATTGGTTTGGGATTATTTGTTGGGTATATGGCTGTTTTGTTTGGGGTTTCAGTTGCTGAAAATATTTCAGATTTAAAAAGTTGGAAAGGTGTAATATTTGATACTAATTCTGATTACGTGATTGCTGTTTTATCGTTTATTTTAATTGCCGGCATACCAATTTTTATGTTGTTGTTTTCCGGAATAAAATTGTTGTTTAAAATTAATTTTCATAACAAATGGCTTAACATAAGCGCCGGCTTACTTTGGTTAACAGGTTTAATTTTAGGAATTAATTTAACCTTTTCTACTCTAAAACAGTTTGGTGAAATTTCAAAAATTAAAGAGGTAAAAACACTTCATGCAGTTAATGATACGTTATATGTTAAATTAAATCATTTTCCGGATATTATAAAGAAATATGATTTTGAGAATAGCGACGATATGGAAACTAGTTTTAACAACGGGCACCGTAAATATTTGTTTGGTAATTCGGAAAATAGCCAAAATATTTTTGGTTTTACAAAATTAGATGTTATTGAATCAACCAATGATAGTACAGAAATTATGATAAATTATATTGCAAGAGGTAAAAATAAAAAAGATGCCAATGCTAATGCTAAAGCTATAAAGTGCGATGTGGTGTATAACAATAATCAGTTAATTATTGATGAAGTTTTTAAGGTCATAAACCCATCTAAATTCAGAATGCAGTCAATAGATATAAAAATAAAATTGCCGTTAAGTAAAATTGTGTTTTTAAATAAAGATTTAAAAAATACACTTAATGATATTGAAAATACAAGTAATGTTTGGGATGGCGATATGGCAGGGCACTTCTGGAAGATGACCAAACAAGGCCTGGAGTGTTTGGATTGCGATACTTTAACAAAACAAACTAAGTAATCAAAAATTTAGAAAGAATTAGTTTTTTTTCAGGAAAGATAAATTTCTTTTTAGGCCTTTGTACTTTGTTCGTTTAATTGCAGAGTTTTTAAAAATTAAATTAAATGTTTCTTCAGTAATTTCATTCCATTCGGCTTCTGTATAATTAAGAAGACCGCTAGTATTCATAAATTGAGATTCTTGATGTGGTTTACTGAATCTGTTCCATGGGCAAACATCCTGGCACACATCGCAACCAAAAACCCAGTTGTTCATGTTATTTTTAAATTCTGAAGGAATGTTTTCTTTTAGTTCAATAGTTAAATAGCTTATGCATTTGCTGCCATCAACAATATAAGGGGCTACTATGGCATCAGTAGGGCAGGCGTCAATACATTTAGTGCATGTGCCACAGTAATCTTTAATTGGGCCATCATATTCTAATTCAACATCAATAATTAATTCGGCAATAAAAAAAAAAGATCCCTTTTCCTTATTAATTAAATTACTGTTTTTACCTATCCATCCTAGGCCACTTTTAGCAGCCCACACTTTGTCCATAACCGGAGCACTATCAACAAATGCTCTACCGGAAATATTACCAATTTCTTTTTTTAATGATACTAAAAATTCATTTAGCTTATGTTTAATTACCTCATGATAGTCGTCACCATAAGCGTATTTGCTGAGTTTTGGAGCCGACGGGTTTTGCGTTTGTTCAGGAAAATAATTGTATAATAAAGAGATGACAGATTTGGCATTATCAACCAGCAAATTTGGATTTAAACGTTTGTCGAAATAGTTTTCCATGTATTTCATTTGGCCGTGCTTGTTGTCTTTTAGCCATTTTTCTAAACGGGGCGCCTCTTCACTTAAAAATTCGGATTTGCTTATACCGCAAAAGTCAAAACCTAAACGCTTGGCTTCTTTTTTAATGAAGGTAGAATGTTTATGTAATGTTAATTTCAATTTAAACAGTAAGTTAGTGTTTGAATTACATTTTAATAAGCGTAATCACTTAAGTATTCAAAGTTTTCGGTTAATTTTCCGTTGTTGCAAATTGAAGCACGTTCAATAACTTTTTCAACATCTTCGTCAATTACAAACGGCAATACACGTTCCGTTAGGTCTTTACCAAAATCATCGCTGGCATCCCTTGGTAGTTCGCATGGTAAATTATCAACGGCCATTATGCAAATGGTATTTTTGTTAAATGGTAAATCCTCAGTGCCATTAGCAATGTTGTAACCGTAAAATGGTTGAGCTATGGTACTTGAACGCAAGGTTGTTGGAACTGAACCATCTAAATCACAAGTAATATCAGCTACAACAGATATTTTGAAGTCTGGTGCTTTTATGTCGTTTACTGTAAACATTTTTGGTGACCTTGGATCCCAATAATGAGCAGAAATGTATAAATCGGTAACCTTTGTAAATTCAGGAAATTTTGAAACAAAATGTTCAGGATGTTTAAAAAAATCATTTAAATCAAAATTATGGTCATCTGCTCTTTCAACATAATCTTTAGGATTTAATTGGCAATAAACGGGCTCTCTGAATGATGCCATAATAAACTCTTCAGGCGTAACCTTTCGAATTCTTAGCGCGCTTAATGTTTCTATAACACCGTTTGCAACACGTCCGCCGCCGGTTAAAGCAATTTTAATATTAGGTAATTTAACCCGTTTTAATTCTTCTTCCATCTCAGCTCGGTCTCTGCATAAATTGGCAGGTTTGAGTCTGAATAAATCATATTTTAATCCATAGCCAAGTATGCCGTTATAGGCGCCAACAACACCTGCATATCTTCCAAATCCAATAATACGGTTATGATTTTTATCTGTTAATGTTTCATAATCAATCATCTGAATTTTCTTTTCAAGAAGGGCTTTTATTAACTTTTTATTGTGAGCCTGTTTTTTAATGGTGTGCGAAAAGAAAAAATATTTTTTATTTGGTATTAATAAATCAGGTGGAACTTCTTTAACACCCATTAAAATATCGCAATCCGTAATATTTTCTTGTAACGATACACCAAAGGAGGTGTATTCTTCGTCAGTGTAGCACCTTATTTTACTTGGCTGAACAACAATTTCAAGTTGAGGGTATTTTTTGGTAAGTTCGGAACATATGAGTGGTGTAAGCGGTACGCGTTTATCCGGTGGACTTTTTTCTTCGCGTAAAACGCCAATTTTAATTTTTTGCATTGTATTTACTATTTTTACAAAGATAACATTTATGCTATTTTTAAGACGCATTTCATTTTTAATTTTTATTCAAATTTTTTTTAGTGCAAATTATTTTTCTCAGACACCTAAACAATCGGTTTTAACTAAGAAGTATGCTCCATTTAAATTAAAAGAAGATGCCACATTATTAAGAGATGTTGTTTTAGCCATGCATCCAGGCATTGGAATTTATAATTCTAGAAAATTTTATTCGACGCTTTTTGATGTATTTATTGAAAAATTAAATGACAGTTTAACAGAGAAACAATTTAGAATTAAGCTTAAAATTCTCCTCGACGAATTACATTGCGGGCACACAGAGGTCTTGCTTTCAAATGCTTATTATAAAGCATCAGCAAGGCAAACGTATAATTTTTCGCCTTATTTTTTTATGCCTTTAAACGAAAAGGTTTATATGGTGGCATCCAAAAATAAAAAAAAGGATACGTTGATAAAACAAGGCAGCGAAATCAGTTCAATTAATGGTATTTCTGTTGACTCTATGTTGCGTTATTGCAAACGATTTATAACAACAGATGGATTTATACAAACTGGCAAAAGCCATTACATGAAACTGGCCTTTAATTCATATTATCATGCGCTTTTTAGCAGACCCGATACATTTCGTGTAGAATTTATTACCGGTAATCAAACTAAAAAACTAAGCTATGCGGCATTTAAAACAAAAACCATTCCTTCATTACCCATCGAACCTAAGCCCGACAGTTCTTATAGGTACTATAAAAAAGCAAAAATGCGTTTTAAATATCTTGACAAGGAAAACAAAACCATGCACTTGAAAATAGAAGCGTTTTCGAGACGAAAAACAACTAAAGCATATCGAAAAATATTTAGAGGTGTAGATAAAAATAACACTCAAAATCTGATTATTGATTTGCGTAATAACGGAGGAGGCAGTATAGAGAATTGTTATAATCTTTTAAGTTATTTGCTTGATACAGTTCAAACACAAACCTTACGAACTTCCTTTAAAGAATATCCCTATAAAAAGTATGCTACAAAACCAATTTATTTTAAACTGATGCGTGCAGGATTAAAAATAATTTCCAAAAAGAAAACCATTAACGACACTGATAATTTTATTTACACAATTAAACCCCGAAAAAAACATCATTACAACAATAAATTATTTGTATTAATTAATGGCGCTTCATTTTCTGCATCCTGCTTAGTTTCAGCTTATTTAAAAGCAAGTCAAAAAGCGGTGTTTGTAGGTGAAGAAACCTCGGGAGCTTTTGAAGGTTGCAATGCTGGTATTATGCCTTACTATACTTTACCAAATTCAAAACTAAAAATTAGGATGCCGGCTTTTAGGGTTTTGAACGATGTATGCCCAAAAATTACAGGGCATGGCATTATACCGGATTATAAGGTTGAATATACGTTTAACGATATTTTACAAAAGAGAGATTTGGACTTGATGAAAGTTAACGAAATAATCAGTGGAGTTAAATAATTTGATTGGTTAGTTAATAAAAATTAAAAGCGGACAATAAAAATTAATTTGTTGTATCTTTGTTTTGTTCTTTGAGGAGATTTAATGTGATGTTAGTTTACAATAAATAATCATATTTAAATTTCAAATTGGGCCCGACCGGTTTTGACAGTGAGCGCATTAAATAAATAAGCATGTAGAGCGTTGTAAGAAGAGCTCTTTAAAATTAACTTTCAAAACTTTTATTTGGCGAAGAGAATTCTTACGCTATGGCTGCTTAATCTAGGATTTTGCAACCTTTGCTTTCCAGAGAGCTAAACTGCTCTGCGCTTTGGGTAAAGCATCATAAATGTGCAGTTTGTTTTAGTGATGTTGTTAGCTAAAATAATATAAGCAACTAAGTTAAAAATTGGTTTGATATAACGCCTGTTTTTAGCCTACAATTAAGTTATAACTAAACGTGTAGAAAGTTTATTTTTTCCTTATTTGGACGAGAGTTCGAATCTCTCCGGGTCCACTCCCAGTGAAAGCACACCAAATTTGGTGTGCTTTCTTTTTTTAGATCCTCCCAAACCATTGTCAATATTAAGAATTCGGGCTATTATATCATTTTATTTTTTGAGTTCGAACTTTTTCCGAAAAACAATTAATTTCGGGTAGCATCCTCAAGGGATTCGAACTTTTTACTGAAGAAATTGGCATCACCTGATAACTATGATTTCAAAATGCGAATTAAATCATTGTTGATATAGAAAACTTCTTTACCTTCTTGATGTGGTGATACAATTCCAATATCAGTTAATTCATGCATGTATTTTGTTAATGTAGTTCTGCTTTTAACTTCTAGTAACTCACCAATTTTTTTAGGTTTTATATAAGGTTGTGAAAATAAAAGCTGATTCAATTCAAGACTATACCACTTCAATTTATTTTTTGCGTGCAAATGTGTAGCATGCATTTGATTCAGTATCTCATCAATTGTTTGATTTGTTTCCTTTGAAGTTATTTCAACTGCAGTTAGCATATAATTTAACCAAGGTTTCCATGCATTTCGAGTTGTTACACCAGCTAAATTAGCATAGTAATCATCCTTGTTATTTAAAATGTATTTACTTAAAAACAAAACCGGATGGGATAACAATTCTTGATGAACCAAGTATAACAAATTTAATATTCTTCCTGTTCTTCCATTGCCATCTGTAAAAGGATGAATAGCTTCCAATTGGTAATGGCCAATAATCATTTTAAAAAGAGGATCTATTGGGTGTTTTTTGTGGTCGTTTAAAAATTCAATTAAATTCTTTATTTTTTTCTCTACAATTCCGTTTCCGCGAGGAGGTGTATAAATAATCTCACCTGGTTTAAACTCACTTTGCCCCCTTTTAATAACAACCTGCGATTGTGGTGGACGAATACCTTGCCTTGTATTTTTAATTTGTTGAAACACTTTAATGATTGTTGCTTCATCTAATTTATTTTTTGATTTTATAGTATTATATCCTTTCCATAAAGCTTCACGATAACGAAGCACTTCTTTTGTGGCATTATCTGTAGTTTCTTCCCTTAGTGTATCCGAAACCGCTTTAAAAAGTTCGTCATCTGTAGTAAAAATGTTTTCTATTGCGGTTGACGTTTGGGCTTCTTGCAGTGTAATTGTATTAACCAACATCGTTGGGTTTGGCATATGCATAATATTTCTGTTTAACTCAGCTAAAGCCCTTGAAGCAATACCCCATTTGAACAAAACATCTTTATCAAATATTGCATCCGAAGGAGGTAAGTCAGGCAGATCATTGTATGGTAAATTTCTATCGAATTTCTTCATCTTTTTAATACGTCCATTATTTAGTTAAAAATGAACATATAGCGAATATATGTTCATTTTTGATCAAAAACAAACTACGTGTCCAATATTTGAAAAGAAATGGACATATAGCTATATCGTGTTCATTTTTGCCTAATATTTATACCTGATAAGTTTCTCATATATAAATACTATACATGAGAAAACATTTCATATTATGGTTTTGTCCCACCGCTTATACAAAGTCTTAAAACACTCAAAACATCTAAATCCTTCACAAAAGAGTTCGAAAAAATTTAAGTGGAGCCCACAAATAAAAGCCTTGCGAAAATTTCATTGAAACGCAGCAAGTTAAAGCTTGCTTTAAATTTGCGAAGTAAAAAGAATGGAAAT
Organism: Bacteroidota bacterium; assembly: GCA_947449125.1. Taxonomy (GTDB): domain Bacteria; phylum Bacteroidota; class Bacteroidia; order B-17B0; family Aurantibacillaceae; genus Aurantibacillus. Next base: position 14,579 of record CANFQR010000013.1, read on the forward strand.
AAAGTTTCCTGTAAGGCTTTTGCTATTTTGGTTAGTAAAGTTCATGTAAATAATATTTCCTGGTCCACAAAAAAGCCACTCAGTTTTTGAGTGGCTTGTTTTATGAGTGTGTATTAAATTTAATTTTTTATGAGCTTGTGGTTTATACTTTCGTTATTAGTATATATTTTTACAAAATATATGCCGTTTTTTAATTGCGATATATTTAATTGTATTTGGTTTCCTTCAGTATTACTGCATAAAACAATCTGACCAATACTGTTTAC
>CANFQR010000014.1 GCA_947449125.1 Bacteroidota bacterium
ATACAACTATTTTTATTGCTTTGCTCTCTGATTTCATTTTCCCAATCACTAAGCCCAAAAAAATTTAAAAAAGAAATTGGCAAAAAAAACAGTATACTAATTGATGTAAGAACTTCTGAAGAATATAACAACGAACATCTTTATAAATCAATAAATATAGATTATCAGTCGCCAACCTTTAATGAAAGAATAGACAGCCTTAATAGAGGCAAACGTTATTTTATATATTGTGGAACGGGCAAAAGAAGTAAAAAAGCATACGACCAATTTAAAACTAAAGCATTTAAAAACGTTTATGAATTAGAAGGTGGGCTTGAAAGTTGGAAAAAAAATAAATTTCCTACAGTAAAATAATTTACAACTAAAATTTTGTTATCTAAAAAAACGAGTAATACGCCTAATGATTTAACCCGAACTATTAGCATTTGGCTTGACGAGTATGATGATATATTTTCTGATTTCGACTCCAGACCATACTCAGATAGGGTGTTATCAGATGACTTCATATCAGAAGTAACAAAAGTTTGCCACGAAAGTAAATTCGATATTAAAGAATTAAAACTTTTATTACCTCAAAAAAAAAGAAATGAAGAAGTTGAAAAAATAATTTCAACCAGACTGGATGCCTTTTTCAAAAAAAATTATAAGCAGTTTACATTAATTAAAAGAAAAACAATTATTAAGGGTTTATTAATTTTTACTGCAGGCGTTTGTTTATTAATGTTAGCCTCATATATAAGCGTTTACAAATCAACTACACTAACCTTAAATATTCTCTTTGTAATCTTAGAACCTACAGGCTGGTTTATGGCATGGTCAAGTCTTGACGATTTATTTTATGACATAAAGAAAAAAAAGCCTGAATTAGATTTTTACACGAAAATGGCTAAGAGCAAAATTTCTTTTGTTAGCATTAAATAAAATTTTAGCCTAAAAACAAAATTTAATTTACACAAACATTATAAAAAAAGCGCCTGTTATTTACAGGCGCTTTTTTATTTAAAGTTAATATGAGCTTAGTTAACCACTGTTAATCGTTTAGTTACTAATTTATTATTTATGTAAATTCTAACAAAATAACTTCCAGGTTTAAAGGCAGCAGTATTAATATCTACCATTGAAGTTTTAGGTGAACTTTCAAATATCTTTTGACCTAACAAATTCAACACTTCTAGTTTATCAATATTATAACCTTTTGCCTCAATAGTTGCATTGTCTTTGCTCGGATTTGGATAAAGCATTACTTCACTGCTTAAAATTTGATTTCCAGATATTCCTAAAACATTACCAACTATGTAAGTTGAAGATGTGGTGCATCCATTATTATCAGTAATTGTTACCAAATAAGCACCAGGAGTTAATCCAGATATATCTTCTGTTGTTGCACCATTAGACCAATTATAAGTATAAGGTCCTACACCACCCGTAACAGTTATATCAACAGAACCATCGTTAGCAGAACCACTCGTTGCGTTTGAAATAGCACTGTTAACAATTAAAGGACTAGTAGGTTGAGTAATGTTATAAGTATGCGCAGATGAACAACCATTAAAATCAATAACATTTACAGAATAGGTGTTAGCAGATAAATTAAAAAGTCCTTGAGAATTATCGCCATTTGACCATTGAAAGTTATATGGGAAAACACCACCCGACACAGTTAAATTAATTGCACCATTGTTTCCGCCTGCACAAAATACATTTACTTGATTGGCTGTAACTATTATTGGAAGTGGCTCACTAACAAACGCTGGTAAAGTTTTAACACAATTGTTGGCATCCTTTACACTTACAAAATAAGTTAAGTTACCTGCAAGATTAGAAAACACATTTGAAGAAGTGTAATTATTTCCGGCAATACCATATAATAATGATCCGGTTCCGCCAGATGCGCCAATTATAATAGCACCATTATTTGCACCGTAACAAGTTACATTTAATACTCCTAATGACATATTAATAGCTGGTGCTTGAGTAATTGTAAATGATTTGGTTGCTCCACAATTAGCAGCATCTTTTACTAAAACTGCATAAGTTCCGGCAAATAATCCTGTAAAAACATTGCTTGCTTGATAAGATAACCCTTCGTTGTTACTATAGGCCAAAACTCCTGCTCCACCCGAAGCTGTAATAGTTGCAGATCCTGTTGCGTTTCCATAACAAGGCACATTTGTAACAGCTGTTGTAATAATAAACGGATTTGGTTGAGTTAACGAAACATTAATAGTTCCGGTACAACCGTTTGCATCTTTAACTGTAACGTTATAATTGCCTGCCGTTAAATTATTAAACACTGGAGAATTTTGCCAGATAAAACCATTTATACTGTATTGTAAAGTTCCCGTTCCACCACTTACATTTGTAATTGTTATAGAACCGTTTGAACCGCCATTACACGAAACATTTGTATGACTCTCGGTATTTATAGTTGGTCCGTTAGAATCTATAATATTTGCCTGAACAATTACCTGACAAGATGTAGCATCTTTAACTACAACAAAATAGGTTCCTGATGTTAACGGATTAAACGCATTGTTTGCTCCAAATACATTTCCATTTAAGCTGTATTGAAATCCTCCAGCACCACCAGCTGCCAAAACTAAAATACCGCCATTTGTATTACCACATGTTGAGTTAGTTGTACTAACAGTTGTAGTTATTGCATTTGGTTGACTTAAAGAAACTGTAGTGGTATAAAAACAATTATTACCATCTTTAACAGTTATTACATAATTACCCGCTACTAAATCAGCAAAAATACCATTAGGTTGGTAATGAGTACCACCATTAATACTGTAAACATAATTACCATTACCTCCTGTTCCGGCAACACTAATAATACCAGTATATGCACCGTAGCAAGTAGCCGGTGTAACATTTATTAAGGCACTAACTGCAGTAGGCTCCAATACAGTAACTGTATTTTGACTTATACAGCTCGCCACATCCTTTACATAAACGGTATAAACACCGGCCGATAAACCATAAAAATTTAAACCAGATTGATAATTAATACCATCAATACTATAATTATGTAATCCAATTCCTCCTGTTGAAAAATTCACATTTACCACTCCATCATATGAACCATTGCAATTTGCTGGAAGTGTAGATGCACTAACCACTAATTTTGGCGGCTGATTAATAACTACGGTAACAAGATCTGAACAATTAGCAGCATCTTTAACCATTACACCATAAGTACCTGCTTGCACGTTTGTAAACACATTGCCACTTTGAAAAGTTATTCCGCCGTTAATACTATATAAAATAGTTCCTATGCCGCCATTAGTTGTAATGGTAATACTCCCATCGCTTCCTCCGTTACAGCTTACTTGAGTAGGATTAATATTTGTTATCACAGGTCCTCCAAAATCATTCACAACAGTAACAGTTGAACTTGTACAACCATTTGCATCTTTTGCTGTAATAGTATAAATACCTATTGGTAAATTATTAAATGAACCATTATTTTGATAAGTATTATTATTTAGTTTGTATTGAATACTGCCTATACCGCCGCTAACACCTGCCAACAAACTACCATCTGAGCCACCGCAACTTGCATTTGTAGTTGCTATAGTTGTAAAAACAATTGCCGATGGTTGAGAAATTGTAAAAGTGGTAGTTTTTGAACATCCTAAAATATCTTTTATATATAATGTTTTATTACCCGCAGTTAAATTTGTAAAGGCACTAGCTGTTTGATAATTTGTCCCATTTAAACTATAACTATATGTTGGTGCACCACCAGATCCTACAGCAGTTACAGAGCCATTACTACCGCCATTACACGATACACTCGAAATAGCAGTTGCAGCAACAGAAAGACCAACTGATATTTTAGAAGTATATGTATTAGAACATAAATTATTCCAGCCATCAATAGTACTTGTTAAGCTTACAGTATATACACCTGGCAATGTATAGGTATGAGTGGCATGAACAGAATTTGAAATAGGAGAACCATCTCCAAAATTCCAAGTATAAAATTTACTTGTACCAGTATAAGTAGACAATGCTATCCTATTAAATAAACTGTCTTTAGTCATCACAGTTGTATTTGTAAAAGTCACAGCCGTTCCAACATTATTACATACAGAAGAAACAGCATAGTTTGACGAAATAAAATGTGTCATCCTAGGAACAAGATAAAAATCGCCATCCTTACCAAAATTATTTTTAGCACTTGACCAGTTAAATCCGGTTGAAGTTCCGGCTAATGAAGCTAAATCTTGGCCTAAACCTTCTCCATTACCTGTGTACTCAAGATTAAATGAATTACCAAACGGATATGCATTTAATACCTGAACCGTAACTGCAAAATTATTACTTACATTAACTCCTCCCGAAGGAAAGAAAACATTTATATAACCTGCAGCGTTATCAAAGTACCACCAAATTGCATTAACACTCTGAATTGGTGTGGTTGGTCTGCCTGAAATATCAACATTGCAGACACTAACTTTTAATGGTACACCACCAAAAAAGCCAGAATAATTTCCGTGCACCCTTACCGACGAAACTTTTCCGGGTACTGAATAAAAATAAGTTTGTCCAGCATACTCTTCTCCTCCTATATGTAAACTATAGGAACCCGTTGCTCCAACGTTTTTAAAATTTACATAACCATTAAGGTCAGAACAGGAAGACTGCGAGGCTAATCTCCCTATAGCAAATAAAGCACTTGCTATTAACAAGGTAATTTTCTTTTTCATTTTATTTTGTTTTAAAGTTTAGGTTACAAAGAAAATTTATTAGCATAAAACATTCTATGCGTGCTATCATAACCCTATATGATGTAAATCATTAGTTGTATAAAATTCAAAAAACAAGTAGTATTACTTGTTTTACCAAGTAATTGTACCTATAGTTAAAAATCTAAATTTGATTTAGTTTTGACAATAACCATAAATGAAATAATATGAATAGCTTAACTAATCTAAATGATATACATTACAAAAAGGCTCATAATTTGTCACCAAGCGGCATCATCATATTTAACAAAACCGACGATATTATTTATGCCAATAAAAAAACATTGCAACTACTAAAATATAGTAATAGAGAAATCTCATCAATAAAAATAAATGACATCTTAACAAGTAAAATAAAAAATAATAAAACATCAATAGTAACTGATAAAGAAGGAAACGTTAACTCCATTATAATTACAACTAATAAATTACTAGAAAAAAAATCCGGCTTATCCATAATTTATTTTAATAAAATTTCAGATTATGCAAAACTAAATCAACACAAAGCATATGTTAAAGAAAAAAAAGAATTATTAATTAATATAGATAAGGTAAAATCAGAATTTGACAGTCTTATAAATCAGTGCTTAATAAAATCTAATCAAATTTCTAATATTGCGCACGATTTAAAAGCGCCATTAGGTGTTGTATCAACAAGTCTATCGCTTATTGAAGAATATGCAAAAAGAGGGGACATTAAAGAACTTAATAAACACATAGTAAGAATAAAATACAATTTAAATAATGTAAACAGCGTAATTATTAATCTGTTAAATGATGATGAAAAATATCAAACATCAACAACCGAAAAAGTAAACATTAAACTGTTTATAAATCAAATTGTAGGAGATCATAAAATATTATTAAAAAAAGGACAAATTATAAATTATAACCACTTTGGAAAACATACCATTCAAATTAACAAATTTAATTTAAGCCGAATAATTTCAAATTTAATATCAAATTCATCTAAGTTCTCTAAAGAAAATAAACCTATAAAACTAAATTCAATCTTATTACCAGATAAGTTTATAATAACAATTATAGATCAAGGCATCGGAATTCCTATAAACGAACAACATAAAATTTTTCAAAAAAATTTTAGATGTGCTAATTCAATTAAAATTGCTGGTAACGGATTAGGCTTAAATACGATTAAATCAATAATTGAAGAACTTTCAGGAACTATTAGCGTAAAAAGCATCCAAAATAAAGGAACAACAGTCAGAATTGATATTCCGCAATAGCTAATATTAGCTTGCCAATTTTACATACTCTTATAAAATTTAAATATGACAAGCGTCACACTTAAATTTATTATCAATCATTTATAAAAGTATTATTCAACCATAATTTTGAGTGTAGGTAAAGTTTGATAAAACAAACCACTTAGCAAATTAAAATGGAAGAAAAATATTACATAGATGATGCATTAAAAAACATTGAAACTTTAATTGAAAAATTAAGCAAAGGGTATTTTCGTGAATTTACAGACTATAATCCTAAACCCGATTGGTCAAAAGAAACAGAATTAAATGACCATACAAGGGAAAGAGATAACGACTATAAAGTAGGAAAAAATAAAAAAATAATTTTAAAAACAAAAAACAAAAATCACAAGAACAAAATACAACTAATTAAAAAGAACAAATAAGAACTTAAATGTAATTTAAACAAGTAACATTAAATAACATGAAAAAAAAACCAGAAAATACTATTGATGAGTACAACAAAACTAAATTTGTGCCCGAAATTTTAAAAAATAAAATAAACGCTGCATTATCTATTTCGGAGAATTTTAAAACCGATACAAAAAAAAATGAATTAAACATTGAAGTGTTTGATGATAAAATAATCTTAAGCGGCAAAATAAATTCAAACAAAAAGAAGAAAGAATTAGAAAACTTAATTCTTGAAAATGAAAATTTTAAACTCATTGAAAACAACCTTGAAACTATAAAATAAGGTTACATGAAAAGCCCAACAAGCTAATTCATTTAGAAATTATGATTTTTAAATTTTTTTTGCTGACATTTTTTTTAAATTATCCAGTCAAAAAAGAAACTAATCTAAACTATAAATTTCCAATTAGTAATCAATCAAAACAAATAAACGAATACCTAAACTTTTATAAAAAAATAGAGCAATCAGATAATTGGTTATATCAAAACTTTAAAAAAGAATTAAAATCAGGAGACTCATCAACTCTAATCATACAAACAAAACAGGTTCTAAATTTAATAGATAACAAAACCTTTTTAGATAAAAAAAACACCAATGTCTTTGATAAAGAATTGGAAAACGCCATAAAACTATTTCAAAAAAATAATAATCTAGAAATAAATGGGCGATTAAATCAAACAACTTTTAATGTTATACAAAAAAAATTCAACAAAAGAATTCATCAACTCCTAATCAATAGCAAACGATGGGAAAATTTTAAACCCGACTCTAGCAAACCATTTATTTTTATAAATATAGCCTCTCAGGAACTTTTGCTGATTAAAAGGGACTCTACATTGCTCAACATGAACATAATAATTGGAAGAACAGACAGAAAAACACCAATTTTAAATTCTAAAATATATTATGTTGAATTCAATCCCTATTGGGTAATTCCACCCGGAATAATGAAAAAAGACCTAATACCAAAACTACTAAAAGATCCAAATTACATTGAAAATAACAATATGAAAATAGTAATGGGTAACACATCCATTAATCAAACTACCATAAACTGGAACGATACCGACGTAATTAACTTATATAAAATTGTTGAGTATCCTAATTTTAAAAATCCAATGGGCGTTGTAAAATTTGAGTTTCCAAATCGTAATTATATCTACTTACACGATACACCAAATAAAGAATTATTTTTAAAAAAACCTGCCATGTATAGTTCAGGCTGTATACGTTTAGAAAAAGCCACTGAACTAGCAAGATATATACTTAAAAACGATTTAAACTGGGAAAATAAAAAAACTGATAACTTAATTATAAAAGGAGAAAACAAAAAAATTAAATTAATTACACCCTTAAATATTTATAATAATTATTTTACTGTTTGGGTTAAAAATGATAATTCACTAGGTTTTACAGAGGATATTTATAATTTAGATTAATAAACCTAACTAAAAAGAAAATTTAATTTAAACCCTAAAACAAACTCGTTTTTATACTTTTCAAGAAAACTTTTTGTAGCAAAAGATTTAATAAGAATATTTCTTGTAATAGCACCGTCATAAAAATATAATGATGAATTATAAAAATTACAATTCTCAAAATAAACACCTAATCCAATTTTACTTTTTCTTTTAAAATATTTAAAAACAGTTTTGGCAAAAAAAATTTCAGTGCCAATTAGTCGCCTTCTTAACTCAAAAATATTAAAATCTTTCTGCATGGCAATTAAATTACCATTTCCTTGAAAATAAGATCTGGTAGTTCCTGTATATATTTTAAAATAAGGGAAAATTTTTAATGGCAGGTGAATCAATAAACCATAATACATATTATAATTATGAAAAGATTTGGTTTCGCAACCAGGAATGGTTAGTGATGTTCCTGATTTATCAGAAAATAAATTATAAGAAGTATAAATAATAGAAGAATCTAATTGAGAAAACTTATCATTTTTGTTAAACGATAACAAATAATCATTAACAAAATTTTTATTAAATGAAGTTGCCCAAAGCTTATCTTGAAACGAAAACCCGCCAAAAAAAGCAATCAAAGAGTTTTTGGATAAATATTGTGCTGGGTTAATTCCAAATTCTAAAGAAAGTCCATGTCCGGAATTTATAATTTTACTATTTACAACAGGTAATTTATATCCGGCAGAAAAATAAAACGGAAATTTATGATTAGAACTAATAGACTTTAAAGAAGAGGAATCCTTAATGATAGTTGCATTTACTAAAAATGGAAATAAAAAAACGCCAATAAAATAATTAAATCGCATGAAAATGGATGTTACACAACAATTTTAAACAAAAACATGTAACTCGGTAATGATATATTCTATGCCAATTAGTGAATTATATCATCAGCAAATAATAATGATAAAAAAAAGCGGGAGATTATCCCGCTCGTTAAAATTAGATGTATTCATCTGATAATTGAATCTTTGGCTTTTCATTTGCAAGTTTAACTTTACTTGTGCTATTTCTCTCAAACAAAGCCTTTATGGTTTTAGCCAACGTTTCATCTTTAGATGAAACATCACCAATGTTTTCTTTTGTTGTAATGGCATGCGATAGTAAATTATTAACTGAAATCATACCCTTTAATTTTCCACTTTTATCAGTAACAGGTAAACGGCCAACTTTATATTTTCGCATATCATGCAATGCATCTGTAATATTATCGTCAGCTTTAACAGTATGAATTTTTGCTTGTGGCAAAATTTCTTTTATATTTAATTCGCCAGCGTTTTTATTGGCTTTTTCGGCTAAAGCGAGGCAAATATCCCTATCTGTAACAATGCCAATTACTTTATTGTTTTCATCAACAATAGGCAAAGCACCAACATTAGTCTCTTTCATAATTTTTGTTGCATTTACCAATTTGGTTTCCGGCGTAATATAATTAAGCGGAACCGCATTCATTAAATCTTTTACTTTCATGTTTTCTAGGTTTAAGTTTATTTATACAAATTAATTACGAAAAGTGATTTTTTTTAATGAACACACGCACTTTGTAAATTGACACTAATCACTATAGACTAAAGATTTTCGTTGAAAGGCTAAGTCCCTTGATTGCCTGTCATATTTGTACAAACCCACAATTTCAGAAAAAGCAAGTAGATGGTTTGATATTTTTTTTTCGAGAATTTGTTTAGTAGAATTTACATTTAAATCAATGACCGAATCTAATGCATAAAATTTAAAATGGTAAAAATGTGTCCCAGAAAGTGGGCAAGGTCCACGGTAGGATTTAATTTTAAAATCATTAATACCAACTGTACCGGGCACACTATTTTCATTTATAACATTATCAATTTTTATATTCCAAACAAGCCAATGATTCCATACCCAAGATTTAACTAATGAATTGGGATCATCAAGAATTAAAGCCATACTTTTTGTTCCTTTGGGAATATTTTTAATTATAAATGGCGGGTTAATATCATCACCATCATAAGTATACTTTTTAGGAATATAATTTCTATGATTAAATACAGGGCTAGATACATTGAGGGTATTTAATTGATAAGGATTTAATAAAAAAGATTTCATTTAAAAGTTATAATCATAATTAATAATTTAAGATGTTTGTTTGAGCCAAGCCATACAATCATCAATTAATTCAAAGCAAAATCAAAAAAAGCAGACAATTAACTGCCTGCTTTAATCGACCAAAAAGGTAATATTAAACTACCTTTTTTAATTTAAACTTAACTTATAAACTTTATTTAAAAGACATTCTAAAAGTTAACTAAATAATAACTGGAAACACACAACCCTTTTATTATCTAAATAAAACAACAATTTATACAATTACTACTTTTAGAATGAAAATTAACCAACATAAAAATTTATAATTTAAGTTGTAACAAAATTAGCCCATTGAAAGAAACAAAACCGTGATTAAAGTCAAATTATTGAATGACAGTTTACATTAATAATTATGAGATCTCAAATATTTTTACAAAAAAATAAAAATGAATATAATCAATAAACCTTACAGAGTATTTTTTAGTTTAGCGTTACTTTCTATCTGTATTTTTACAATAATAAAATTAAAAAACAGTGAGCTAAATTTAGACATTTCAATATATGATGTGTCGATTAAAGAAACCTACTCAAACATATGGCTCTATATTTTTATTTATTTAATTGCGTTAAGTTTAATATATTTTATTGAGCAAAAAAGAAATTTTGTATTTAGAAAGTGGTTAATAATATCTCACTACATTTTTATAATCTTATTTATTATATTATTTATTTTATTTACCGTTTTTGATACAAGAGAATTTCAAAGACTATTATATAAAATAGACTTTCCAACAAGAACAACTCTAATTTTATACACTTTAATTTTATTTTTCGATTTACTATTTTTCATTATAGGATTAGTTATCTTACTAATAAGCGTATTAATGACTAAAAAAAATAAACCAAAGATTTAAAATAAATATTAACTATACCTATTTCTGTTTCTTATCAATAAGTCATTTGATTTATGTCATTTTAAAAAAATCCATTCAAATTTTAATTTGTAGCCTACAAATAAATTAAAAACTAAAAATTATGAAAACAGATCAAGAAATTCAAAATGATGTAATGGATGAATTAAAATGGGAACCATTTTTAACAGCCAGTGAAATTGGCGTTGCCGTAAAAAACGGGATTGTAACTCTTTCTGGAACAGTTGACAGATATGCTAAAAAAATAGCTGCCGAAACAGCCGCTAAAAAAGTAAATGGTGTTAAAGCAGTTGCCGAAGATATTGAAGTTAAATTAGGGACAAGCAGTAAAAAAAACGACACAGAAATAGCAGAGGCTGCTATAATAGCACTTAAATGGCACAGTGCTATGCAAGAAAACAAAATAAAAATATCGGTTGAAAACGGTTGGGTAACTCTTGAAGGTGATGTTGATTGGGAATTTCAAAGAAACTCGGCTAAATACATGGTAGAAAATTTAATTGGTGTTGTAGGCATTACCAATAATATAAAAATTAAAACTGTAGTTGCTAGTACAGATGTAAAAAGAAAAATTGCTTCAGCATTTCATCGCAGTGCAACAGTTGATTCTGAAAAAATTAACATAACATTAGAAGGCCCAAAAGTAATTTTAAGCGGTAAAGTAAGATCTTTTGCAGAAAAGAAAGACGCTGAAAACGCCGCGTGGTTGGCTCCAGGAGTAAACAGTATTGAAAATAAATTGGAAATTGACTCTGAGGTTTTAACTTATTAAGCATTTAATTAAATATAAAAAAACACTCAATTTTATTGAGTGTTTTTTTATTGAATCAAATTACATTTTCATTCTTCTAATTTAATTCTCAAGGCAACATTTTCTTTTTCTGCTTTTTCAATTAAATCATTTAACTTTTTAGCATGCGCCATAATTAGTTTATCATTATAAGCAGTTTGTCTTAATGTTTCTTTAATTTCCCACGAATAATAAGTTGCTTGTACATGATAAGTTCTAATTGCTGCAATAAAAGGTAAAAAAACTTCTTTTCTTTCTTGAGGAATAACAACCTTAAGTTTTTCAATCGATTTCATGGCGCCATTTAATCGCTTATTTACAACACTTAAATGATTTTTAATTTCTTTACTATTTCTAGATTTTATGTTAATTATTAAATGTACCTGTTCAATAACTTTTGTATGATCTTCCGTAATAAGCTTATTATAATCAACTTTTGTTTGAGTAAACGAGTAAATAATAATAGTGAGTGCTGAAAATAAATTTAAAATAATTGCTTTCATAATATATGTTTTTATTTAAAAACAAAATTATTTTCGATTATAAGAATATTGCATGATAACAATTTAAATATTGTATGACAAGGCGCAAAAATTTAATTAATAACGATTTTTAAGAATTCGTCTACATAAAAACCATTTCAATCGACATAAATGAAATAGCCAATAAAAAACTATCCCAATTTTAATTGAGATTAATAGTGAATTAAATCAAATTTTTTTATGATTAGCATCAACATGAATAAAATTTTAATTAAATAGGTTTACAAAAAATTATCCATAAAATGTTATGTGCTTTTCGGCAAATGCAAGCTTTGTAGTAAGCTCAGGTTTAATAGGAATAGGTGTTGCCACAATAAATAAAATCAAACATAAATTTCAAATACCATTTTCAATAATCCCGGTTTTATTTTCATTTCAACAATTAACAGAAGGGGTTTTATGGTTATCATTAACAACTTCACAATTCAATTATTTACAAGAGTTAGTAACATTTACATTTTTAATTTTCGCACAAGTCATATGGCCAATTTGGGTTCCTGCTTCTATATGGCTTTTAGAAAAAAATAATTTAAGAAAAAAAATATTATTTGCTTTATTATTTACTGGAATAATGGTTTCTGCGTATTTATTTTACAGCTTGATAAATTACAATATTGAATCAAAAATTAATAATCATCATATAAGTTATTTAATTGCGATGCCAAAATTCATCTATGTAAATGGTGGTGTATTATATTTTATGGTTACGGTAATTCCACCATTTATTTCAAGTATAAAAAAAATGAATTTTTTAGGTATAATTCTTTTAATATCTTATTTATTTACAAAATTAGTGTTTCACGAATTTATCATTTCTGTATGGTGTTTTTTTGCCTCAATTATTAGTTTAATGGTGTTATATATAAATTTCAACTACGAAAAAGAATTTAAGCAAAATTTTAAATTAATTGAATAACGTTACCTCATCATCCTATCAATAATGAAGTGCTGAATTAAAGAGAGTTTGGTTTTTAAACATGAATCAAATCAAGCATTACGTTGACTATAATCATTTTAATAGGCATTAATTGAAAATAACTTTGAAATCAATAAACTAATTTAATTAACAATTAAAAAATTAAAAACATGTCATTAACAGTGAAAAAAAGAAGTGGAAACGGAAATTTATTTCCAAGATTAGTAAATGATTTCTTTAATACAGAAAGCTTTTTCGGCCCGAGTATTTTAGATTTTGAAGGCAACTTATTAAATAGAGAAGACCTTGTTGCAATGCCAGAAGCTAATATAATTGAACATGATAAAAATTTTAAAATCGAATTAGCCGCTCCAGGTTTAGAGAAAAAAGATTTTAAAGTTGAAGTGCAGGATGGCGTATTGAGTATTAGTGCAGAGAAAGAACACGAAAAAAAAGAAGAGAATAAAAATTTTAAAAGACGAGAATTCACATACAATTCGTTTGCAAGATCTTTTACGCTTCCTGAAAATTGCGTGTCAGACAAAATAGAAGCAAAATACGAAAGTGGAATTCTTCATCTTTCTTTACCAAAAAACGAAATGACAATTTCCAAACC
>CANFQR010000015.1 GCA_947449125.1 Bacteroidota bacterium
ACCAAACCATACAAGAGTTTAATAGGCTGAGTTACATGCCCTTTGAAGCAATTTATACTCAGGCAGAGCAAAGCGACATGTTTAATAAATTTGATAAAGGCATAATTAGTTCTGAAGAATTTTTTCTTGAAATACGTAAATACCTCCGTTACGAAGGGTCTGAAATTGAACTACTCAAAGCATGGAATGCCATGTTGCTGGACGTTCCCGAAAAAAGATTAAATGCACTTGTAAAAACAAAACAAAACTACAATACTTTTTTACTGAGTAATACATGCGAGCCACATATTAACGCTTTTGAACACGACCTCTATATAAAACATGGGGTAAAAAACTTTAATGATTATTTTGATGAAGTTTATTACTCTTGCAGAATAGGCATGAGAAAGCCAGATGCTGAAATTTTTGAATTTGTCTTGGAAAAAAACAATCTAAACCCCAAAGAAACAGTTTTTATTGATGACTCTGTACAGCACGTTAAAGGTGCCGGAGCATGCGGCATTAATGCTTTTTTACTTCCAAAAAATGCTGAAATCGGTGAATTCTTAAAAGAATTAAACTTAATATAAACTGCAAAGGATAAGTTGCCGAAAAATCAACAAATTTTGTTTTAACTAACAAACTCTATTACAACATCAAAAAACTCTTTTGGTTTTTCTGCATGTATCCAGTGATTAGCATCTAAAATGGTTTTTAATGTGATGTTAGGGAAATAATTTTTAAAATCTATTAAATCACTTTCATTTACATAATTTGATTTTTCTCCTCTAACAACTAGTGTAGATACAGCGCTTTTCCCCTCAGGCAAAGCAACGCCCACATTATTAATATTTGCGCTAATAATCTTTAAATTAAATCGCCAATCCATAATGTTATTAGTTGCATCTTTCCAGTAAATGTTTTTTAGTAAAAATTGTTTTGTTCCAAAATCGCTGATGTAATTATTTAGTATGGCTTCAGCCTCCTTTCGTGTTTTTACAATGTTAAAATCAACTGCGTTTAATGCTTCTAAAACTTCTGCGTGGTGAGGTTCATAATACCTCGGCGAAATGTCGGCAATTATTATTTTTGATGCTATTGCCGGAAATTTTAACTCGAAAAACATCACTGTTTTACCACCCATGCTATGACCAAGTAAAATTGGGTCTTTTAATTGATGCTCGTCAATAAACTCTTTTAAATCATCTGCCATTACATCATAATTCCAGACATTACTGTGTGGCGAAAGGCCATGATTGCGCTGGTCTATTGTAAACACATGCATCCCTTTTTCAGAAAATGCTTTAGCTAATGAATTCCAATTATCACTTTGTCCAAATAAACCATGTAAAATGATTAATGGTTTGCCTGCGCCAAACTCTCTATATGCTAGCTTCATGCCTGTTTATTTTAATTGCCTCAAATACATTTGCACAGTGTTTTCTAAACCCAAATACAATGCATCGCTTATTAAAGCGTGCC
Source organism: Bacteroidota bacterium (assembly GCA_947449125.1). Classification (GTDB taxonomy): domain Bacteria; phylum Bacteroidota; class Bacteroidia; order B-17B0; family Aurantibacillaceae; genus Aurantibacillus. The sequence continues at coordinate 1,462 of CANFQR010000015.1, forward strand.
CTATAGAAACTTCAAGCAAATTAGGCACATGTTGTTTAAAATATTTTAGGTTTTCTAAATTCAAATCGTGGCCTGCATTAACGCCAATTCCTAAATTTTGGGCAAGTTTTGCTGCATTAATAAAGGGTTGTATCACGTTTTGTTTTTCGGTATAAAATAAACGCGCGTATGATTCAGTGTATAACTCTATTCTATCAGTACCTATATCCTTTGCCCCTTCTATCATTTTCAAATCAGCATCTACAAAAATTGATGTACGAATATTGTTTTTTTTAAACAACAGAATAATTTCAGATAAATAATTTTTGTTTTTTATAGTATCCCAACCATGGTCGCTGGTTAATTGCCCTTGTGTGTCGGGTACTAAAGTTACCTGCTGTGGTTTTACTTCCAACACTAAGTCAATAAATTTTTGCTCAGTGGGATTGCCTTCAATATTAAACTCAGTTTTTAAAACAGCTTTTAAATTTCTAACATCGTTATAGGTTATGTGCCTCTCATCGGGTCTCGGATGCACAGTAATTCCATTCGCGCCGTAAGCCTCAATGTTTTTTGCAGCTAAAATTACATCTGGAGTATCACCTCCTCTTGCGTTTCGTAAAGTGGCTATTTTATTGATGTTTACACTTAATTTGGTCATTTAATCTGATTTAAATTTTGTTAGTTTTTCTTAAAACTACAATAAAACTAATTAAATTATATAAATTTGAGAAAGAAAAAAATGCTGGTAATTGATTTAATAACTGACGAAATTCCTCCCCTTAAAACAACAGATACTGTTGCGCTTGCCTTAGATTGGATGGAGCAATTTAAAGTATCGCACTTGCCGGTTGTTAAAAATCGCGAATTAGTTGGGCTTGTTTCAGAAGCAGACTTGATAGATTATAATCACCCTGAAGAAGAAATTGAAAAAAGCAAACTGCATTTAATGCGCTCTGCAATTCATGTTCATCAGCACACCTACGAACTGGTAAAATTAATGAGCAGTTTAAATTTAACGCTGATTCCTGTTTTAGATGACGATGAAAAATATAAAGGTTGCATAACCTTGAAAGGAATTGTGCAAAATTTAAGCACTATGATTTCTGTTCAAAACCCTGGAGGTGTTATTGTGCTTGAACTTAATCAAAATGATTACTCTGTTACTCAAATTGGAAATATAATTGAAAGTAACGACGCAAAAATTTTAAGCTTGCATGTGTCGTCGCAACCTGACAGTATGAAATTGGAAGTAACTATTAAAGTTAACCGCGAAGATTTATCAGGCATAATACAAACGTTTAATCGCTATAATTATAGTATTAAAGCCACCTACAGCCATAGTGATTATGAAACAGGCATAAAAGATCGCTTAAATGAATTTCTTCATTTCTTAAATATTTAATTACTCTGAATTATTCTTGAATTTTTAATTTATCTGCAAACTCTTGTGGGGTTTGTGCTTCGCTCAATTTAAAGTTTCCAATTCTGGTTCTGCAAAGTTTTATTAAGTAAGCTCCACTGTTTAATGCTAAACCAAAATCTCTGGCAATGCTTCTTATGTAGGTACCTTTACTACATACAATTCTAAAACTAACTTCGGGTAAATTAATAGTTGTTATTTCAAATTCTTTGATTTCAATTTCTCGCGATTTTATTTCAACCTCCTCTCCTGCCCTTGCTAATTCGTAAGCGCGTTTGCCATTAATCATAACAGCGCTAAAAATAGGAGGCACCTGTTGTTGCACACCAGTAAACTCTTTAGCTGTATTTAAAATATCATTTTGGGTAATGTGCTCAACAGGGTATGTTTTATCAACTTCCTTTTCAAGGTCAAAACAAGGTGTTGTAGCCCCTAAAAAAAAAGTGCCGGTATATTCTTTTTCCTGACCCATTAATTCATTAATGGTTTTAGTTTTTTTACCGGTACAAACAATTAACAAACCCGTTGCCAGAGGGTCTAAGGTACCTGCATGTCCAATTTTTGGTTTTACCTTTTTACCTTCAACTAAAAACGATGGATGTTGCTTTATGGCATGTTTTAATTTATTTACCGCCTGAAAACTGCTCCAGGTATATGGCTTATTAATTAATAAAACCTCGCCGGTATAAAAATTATAACTCATTTTTTATTGTAAGGAAAAGAAAAAAATACGTGATTTATAAAATTCACTTATGATGGTAAGTTTATACTATACAAAAAATTAAAACACTTCGCGGGCCACACTTTTGGTTGCTTCTGAAGTGCCCATAGTGTAGAAATGTAAACATGGTACATTAGCTTTAATTAATTCTTTGCTTTGCTGAATACACCATTTTATTCCAACTTCTTTAATTTGTTTATCATCCTTACATTTTTCCAGTTCCTCGTAAAACGGCTGAGGAATATCAATATGAAAGATTTTTGGTAAAGTTGTTATTTGCTTTTTACTGCTTAAAATCTTTAAACCCGGAATAATTGGCACGTTAATTCCGTTTTCACGACACAATTTTACAAATTCAAAATATTTATTATTGTCAAAAAACATTTGTGTAACAACATACTCCGCCCCAGCGTCAACTTTAGCTTTTAAATATTTTAAATCGCTAATCATATTTGGAGCTTCGAAATGTTTTTCCGGATAACCTGCTATACCAATACAAAAATTTGTCGGGGCAGCATCTTTCATTTCTTCATCTAAATACTGCGCCTTATTCATCTCTGCAATTTGTTTTACTAAATCCAATGCATAAGGGTGTCCTCCTGGTTCGGGTACAAAAGCTGGTTCAGTTTTTATACTGTCTCCGCGAAGCACCAACACATTATCAACTCCTAAAAATTGTAAATCTATTAAAGCATTTTCTGTTTCCTCTCTTGTGAAACCGCCACATATAATATGCGGAACAGCTTCTACATCATACTTATTCATGATTGCCGCACAAATACCAACCGTTCCGGGGCGCTTACGTATACTCACTTTTTCTAAATAACCACCTTCTCTTTTCTTATAAATATATTCTTCGCGGTGGTAAGTAACATCTACGAAGGCCGGTTTAAATTCCATTAAAGGATCAATGCCATCAAAAATACTTTGTATGCTTTTACCTTTTAAAGGAGGTAAAATTTCTATAGAAAATAATGTTTTTTTGCTTTGAGAAAGCTTTTGAGTTAACTTCATATTAATTAACGGAAATAATTTCTTTAATTTCTGGGACTGCACGTTTAATCGTTTCTTCAATACCTGCCTTCATTGTCATGTGGCTCATATTACAAGTTTTGCAAGCGCCTTTCAGTTCTAATTTTAATACACTCTCATTTGTTATTTCAACAACCTCCACATTTCCTCCATCAGCTAACAGATAAGGTCTTATAGAATCAAGGGCATCTTCAACTTTTCTATACAACGTTTCCATAATTTATATTTAATAGCAAAGATACAAGTATAGGGGTACAAACCAAATACAAATCATACTATTGAAATTGAGACCAAGTACAAATTTTTACATTTGGTAAATGCGTTAAATTTGATGTACTTTGTTTTAATGGAAGATGGCAATTTAATATTTGGAACAAGGGCTGTAATAGAAGCTCTGCAGGCAGGAAAAGATATAGAAAAAATATTACTTCAAAAGGGGTTATCTAACGAATTATATCATCAGTTGCGACAAGCATTGCAGGGGAAAACGGTGCCTTTTCAATTTGTTCCGCCCGAAAAATTAAAAAGAATAACAGATAAAAATCACCAAGGTGTTGTTGCTTACCTAACCGAAATAACCTATTACAGCACTGAAGAATTATTAACCGGCGTTTTTGAAAAAGGAAAAACACCATTGGTTTTAATTTTAGATCGTATTACCGATGTTCGTAATTTTGGTGCCATTACTCGCGGAGCAGAATGTGCAGGGGTTGATTTTATAATAATTCCAAGCAGAGGTGCGGCACAGATAAACGGTGATGCTATTAAAACAAGTGCCGGCGCGTTACACAGACTAAAAGTTTGCCGCGAAGATAACCTAAAAACAATTATTGAATTTCTTAAAGAAAGTGGTTTGCAAATTATTGCCTGCCACGAAAAAACAGATAATTTAATTTACGATGCCGATTTTACAAAACCAACAGCGGTAATTATGGGTAGCGAAGAAAACGGAATAAGTAATGAATATTTGAAACGGAGCGATATGCAAGTTAAAATTCCTATGACAGGTAAAATAGCCTCGCTAAATGTATCGGTAGCTGCAGGTATTGTTTTATTTGAAGCTGTAAAACAACGCTTATAATGACAATAATTTTTGGTACAATTTTAAAAATTCTGAATTTTATAATTTACTCTAATCTATTTATTGCTGCTTGTGTGGCTATTTTTACACTGCAAACTGCTTATATTTTTACTGAAACAAGCCAAGATATCTTTTTGTTTGTTATTCCTAACTTTATTTCAACGTTTGTATTGTATAACATACAAAGGCTTTATTTTTCAACGAAATACCCCGAAAACAAAAAGTACGGCTGGTATGCAAAAAATAAACGCTTGCTATTTACCTTAATAATTCTATTAATAATTTCTGTGTTTGATGTTTTATTAAAGTTTTTTTTAACCAATATAACCACGTTAATAATCTATTTTATATTTTCACTTTTAAGCTTATCGTATTTTTTACCTCCACTTCGGTTAAGAAAATTTGGATTTTTTAAGCCCTTCATTATATCACTTACATTAGTTTGGATTGCTATTGTTTTACCCCTTTTAAACAACTTAAATTATAGCATTCTCATTTACATTATTTCGCAATTTTTATTTATTGCAGCGCTTTGTATTATGTTTGATATAAGAGATAGAGAAACAGATAAAGAAATGAACATTACTACCATTCCAGTAAAAACTGGGGTTTTAAATTCAAAAATATTTATTCTTATTTTGGTGGCTTTATATTTTATGTCAGGATTTTTTTGGCCAATTAAAAATTCTGTTATTATTACAAGTATTATTTCTTTTGCTTTAATACTATTAACTCTATTTTCAAAACCCTCACGACACAATTATTTTTACTTATTCCTTGTAGACGGAACCATTATTTTACAATTTATCACGCTAAGATTTTTTAGTTAAAACATCAATAGCATTTTCTCAAAAATTTTCGAATAGCTTTAATACTTACTTGAGTAGATTCAAGAAAACCAAAATGCCCGTCGTGTTCTAAATACAATATTGTCTTGTTTTTTATTAGTTGAGATTGCTCCAATAACTGATCATAAGGCAAAACATTATCTAACTCTCCAATTACCATCATTATAGGATAATTTACCAAACCAAGAATAATATCCCGCCTTGGTCTGTCTCGCATTCCGTGCAAGGCAGCAATTATTCCTTTTTTACCAGTTTGTTTTGCAATTGACAACGCAAACGAAATTTCATTTTTTAAATACTTTAAGTTTTTTGAAGCAAATAAATTTTTTATGGTTGATTTAGTATAAATGCCCCGGTTAGCTTTAACTGCCTGAATTGCGCGCAGCCTGTCTTTTTTCTTTTCATCAGAATCTGCATAAGCGGTACTATGGTATAAACACAATCCTTTTAAATGGTCAGGAAACAAATCGGCAAAAGCCAAACCAACATATCCACCCATACTATGACCAATAATAATGTATTTTTTTAATCTCAAAGAATCTAAAACCGATTTAACACACTTGGCCATTAAATCCATACTATGCGCATAACCTAAACACTCTGTGTTTCCATGGCCGGGCAAATCAATAGCAATTACCCTATAAGATGTTGATAAATTATTAATCGTTTGTTCCCAAATTTTGTGTGAGCCTAAAAAACCATGAAGTAAAACCACAGCTTTACCTTTGCCACTATCGCTAAAAGTTACCTTTTCATTTTTGTAATTAACCGATTTAATCATAATTTACTCCAAACAAATTTAAACTCTAAATCGGGATTAAAAAATTGCGACTAAATTAAACCATGATTATATGTACCATTTTTATGGTATATGATTTAAACTCTAAAACTCATAATTTTATAGGTTGAATATGGAATCTTTAGACCAGCTTAAAATTGGGCAAACCGCCATTGTCAGGGAATTTTCAGATGAAGTACTTAGTACAAAATTAATAGAAATGGGATGTTTACCCGGAGAAACTATTAGCATTTCAAAAACTGCACCTTTAGGCTGCCCTATTGCTATAAATATTTCCGGCTACGAATTATGCCTTCGTAAAAATGAAGCTGCTTCTGTGTTGATAGAATTATTGCCCTAATTTTAGTGCCCTCAAACGAAAATAATCACCTAAAAATTGCCTTACTCGGAAATCCAAATTCAGGTAAATCAAGTGTTTTTAATGCTTTAACCGGTTTGTCCCAAAAAACCGGAAATTATGCTGGAGTAACTGTAGACAGACAAGAAGGGAAAACGAGTTTTTCAAAAAACAATTCAAAAATTACATTGTCGATTATTGACTTACCGGGCATATACAGTCTTTTTCCAAAATCTAATGACGAATTAATTGCTTGCAAAACATTATTAGACGAAAATGAAAATATTGATGTTATTGTTATAGTTGCCGATGCTTCAAACCTTAAACGAAATTTACTTTTAGCTACTCAACTAATAGATTTAAAATTTAAAACTATACTTGCTTTAAACATGATGGATGAAGCCGAAAATCAAAACATCCATATTGACATTAAAGAGCTTGAAAAAATAACAGATGTTTCTGTCATACCATTAGATTCTAGAAGAAAAAAAGGCTTTGATACTTTAAAAGAAGCTGTTTTAAAAGCAAAAACAAGTAATAGCGTGTTTTATAATTTAAACGCTGATTATTTATTAAATCACAAAAGCTATAAAGATTTTATTTTACACAGCCTATTAAACCATAACAAATCAAACTATGCTAAGGCAGAAAATGATGATAAGCTTTATCGTTATAATTCTATTAATTACATCATAGCAAAGTGTGTAAAAAGTCCTAATCAATTAACCTCAAAACAACTGAGCTCAAAAATTGACAAATTTGCAACGCATAAAATTTTTGGCTATTTAACTTTATTGACAATCTTATTTTTGGTTTTTCAGTTTATTTTTTATGTATCAGAAATACCTATGACTTGGATAGAAACAGGCTTTATTAATTTAGGAAATTATTTACACCATCAATTACCCGAGGGGCAACTAAACGATTTAATTGTTAACGGACTTATTGCCGGAATAAGCGGTGTAATTATGTTTATCCCGCAAATAGCATTTTTGTTCATGTTTATTAGCTTTTTGGAAGACTCAGGTTACATGGCGCGTGCCGGTTTTATTATGGATAAAATTATGCGCCCGTTTGGTTTAAACGGAAAATCTGTTATTCCTTTAATTAGTGGGACGGCATGCGCTGTTCCCGCAATTATGGCAACGCGCACAATTAGTAATACCAAAGAACGATTAATAACAGTTTTTATTTTACCATTAATTAGTTGTTCAGCCAGATTACCTGTTTATACGCTACTAATTTCTGTAATGTATCCTGATAATACATTTTTAGGCATTTTTAATACAAAAGGTTTAGTTTTATTTCTGTTATATTTTATTGGTTTTTTTGCGACAATGATTACTGCATTTTTTCTTAAAAAAATTTTAAAAACAACCGAAGCGTCTTCATATATTATGGAATTACCAGTTTATCGCTGGCCACAAGCGAGAAACATTTTTCTTACAGTATTTACCAAAGTAAACGTTTTTATAAAAGAAGCTGGTTTAATTATTTTATCCATTTCGGTTTTACTTTGGTTTTTAAGCACACATGGATCGAGTAATAAATTTAAAGAATTAGAAGCTTCACAAGTAGTTTTAGCAAAAAACACAGGCACTGATTCAATTACTAGTGAGCTAAACAAAATTGAAACTCAAAAGCTTGAATACTCTTATATTGGGCAATTTGGGCATTTAATAGAACCTGTTATAAAACCATTAGGTTATGATTGGAAAATTGGAATTGCACTAATAACATCATTTGCTGCCCGCGAGGTGTTTGTAGGCACAATGGCAACCATTTATCAGTCAAATAAATCAGATGAAGATATTGGAATAAAAAATAAATTACTTTCCGAAAAAAATGAAAATGACACTCTAAAATATACACCTGCGGTGTGCTGGTCATTATTACTATTTTATGCGTTTGCCCTCCAGTGCATGAGCACAATAGCTATTGTAAAGCGCGAAACAAAAAGTTGGAGTTGGGTTATAGTTCAATTAATCTTTATGTTTGCTCTCGCCTACATATCCGCTTTCAGTGCCTACAAACTATTATCCTAATCAGTAATTTTTATCGTTTAACATCAAATAAAACCTTTAAAAAAGTATTGGTTTGTTAGTTTGGTATTACAATAAATTAATCTCAATTTTACATTATAAATATTACTAAAATGATTAAACGCCTAATACTAACAGCATTTGTTGCAAGCTTAACAGCAACCTGTCAAAATACAAAAAAATCTACAGCACCTGCCTCAACAGAACCGGTCGCAATAAAAGATTCTGTAGCAACTATAACTAATGAGGCGCCAAAAAAAGAAAATTACAAAGCCTCTAATTCAAGATTAAACGATATTATACATACAAAATTAGAAGTGAATTTTGATTGGGTCAATTCCAGAATGAACGGCAAAGCACTAATTCAAATTAAACCTTATTTCTACCCAACAAATATGTTATACTTAGATGCAAGGGGTATGGATATTAAAAGTTTAAATGTGTATGAATCAACTATAAATTCTGGCGGCGTAAAAAAATCCGAACAAACTAAAACTGCAGAAGTAACTCCAAAAGAGCCAAAATTAAATACCGCTTCTTACAAATACGAAAACGATTCTTTAAAAATTAATTTAGGAAGAGTTTTTACAAAAGAAGAAAATTACTTTGTCGAAATTGATTATGTAGCAAAACCAAACGAATTAAAAGCAGGTGGCAGCAACGCCATTAGCAGCGACAAAGGGCTTTATTTTATTAACCCAACCGGTGAAAACACTTACAAGATGCCGCAAATTTGGACTCAAGGAGAAACACAGGCTAATTCAGCATGGATGCCAACAATTGATAGTCCAAACGAAAAAATGACTCAAGATCTTTTTATAACTATAGATGATAAATACACGACTCTTTCTAACGGTTCACTTGTTGATTCAAAAAAGAACAACAATGGCTCAAGAACTGACCACTGGAAATTAGAACAGCCTCATTCTCCATACTTAGCTATGATGGCAATTGGTGAATTTAAAAAAGTAACCGACCAACCATGGAACGGAAAAGAAATTAGCTATTATGTAGAAAAAGAATACGAGCCGCACGCTAAAGCAATTTTTGGAGACACCAAAGAAATGATAGAGTTTTACTCATCAAAATTAGGTGTGCCTTATGCATGGCCAAAATATGCGCAAATTGCGGTAAGAGATTATGTTAGCGGTGCAATGGAAAATACCAGCGCAACCTTACATGGCGATTTTGCTGTATACCAAACAACACGCGAATTAATAGATGGCAGTAAAGGCAATTCAATAATTGCTCACGAATTATTTCATCAATGGTTCGGCGATTTAGTAACCTGCGAAAGCTGGAGCAATTTGCCATTAAACGAAAGCTTTGCAACCTACGGAGAATACTTATGGGAAGAATACAAATACGGAAGAGATGCGGCAGACTTTCATCATTACAACAGCCGCGAAGGCTATTTAAATTCTGACAAAGAAGTTAATCTAATTCGTTTTAATTATGAAGACAAAGAAGATATGTTTGATGGCTTTAGTTATAATAAAGGCGGACAAGTTTTACATATGCTTCGCAAAGTTGTTGGCGACGATGCTTTTTTCGCTTCCTTAAAAAATTATCTTGAAACTAATAAATATAAAACTGCCGAAATTCACAATCTGAGATTAGCTTTCGAAGAAACAACTGGCCAAGATTTGAACTGGTTTTTTAACCAATGGTTCCTAAATAAAGGAAGACCCAAATTAAAACTAACAAAAAATAGTATTCCGGGAACAAATAAATTAGAATTAACCATTGAGCAAACTCAAAACTTTAAAAAGTATCCGTTATATAAACTTCCGGTAGATATTGATGTATACTCAGGAGGAAAAGTTGAGCGAAACAAAATTGTTATAACAGAAGCTCTTCAAACATTTACGCTCAATTTACAAGGCAATCTAAGCTTATTAAATTTTGATGCTGAGAGACAATTATTGTGTGATTTGGATTATTCAAAAACAACCGAAGAATATATATTTCAATTTAGAAATGCTCCGCTGTTTGAAGATAGATACGAATCATTAAAACAATTAGAGTCACAATTAAGTAATTCTGAAGTCTATAATCTTTTTAAAGACGCTTCATTAGATGACAAATACCATGTTATCAGAAGCTACGCAATGGGAAAATTAACAGATGCGCCGACAGATAAATTATCAGAAGTAAAAAACACCTTGCTTACAATTTACATGAGCGATAAAAAAACCAAAAATCGCGCAAAGGCTTTAAAACTATTGAATAAAAAATTTGGCACTGATAGCGATATTGCAGACATTAATATTACTGCCTTAAACGAACAATCATACGCTATTGTTGGTGAAGCCATTGAAGGTCTATCAAAAAGTAATCCAAAATTAGCCATGGAAAAAGTAAAAATATTTACCAATGAAAGCGGAAAAGATGTATTATACCCTATAGGAGAATTGTATGCTAACAATGGAAGCGACGAGCAAATTTTATTTTTCAGAAATGCGTTAAAATATTTTAACGGATTTGAAGTAATGGGCTTTATAAGTTTATATGCAAAAACTGCCAAGCGCTGTTCAACAACTGTGTCGGCCCTAATGGCTGTAAACGACTTAAACACGTTAGGAAAAGGTGGTAGTAAATTTACTAAGTTTAGCGCCTCAAAAGGAATTAAAGACATTTTGAGTGTTTGGGACACTAAAGAAAAAACATTAAAAAATCAGTTAGAATCAGCAAAAAAAGAAGGAAAAGATATTGCCTCTATCGAAAAAGAAATATCAATCGTGTCTGAAGCAAAAGATATAATCACCAAAAAACTTAATGAAATTAAATAACCTTATTTATAAAATGCTCAAAAGCCCTGCAATAAATTGTGGGGCTTTTTTGTTTATACTGCATTAATTAATAATTTTAAAGTTATAATGATTTTTATATTCCAAAAAAAAATAAACGCCTTTTTTATTTTGTTTTTTAGTGCCGTTTTTATTCAATGTAACACATCCGAAAAAATAGATAACAAAGCTCTTATGATCGTTAATAAGTTTAATGAAAGGTGCCCAATGATGATAGATTCAGAAACAAGGATGGACGGTATAGATATTAAAAACAATAATATAATTTATAAATTTACATTAATAAATCTTTTGCTAGAAAATGTTGATACCTCAGCATTTAATAGAAATTTAAGGTTAGGAATTATTAACTCTATAAAAGAAAATATAGATTTGGATGAGCTAAAGCGCATTAATTCTGTTTTTGAATATTATTACAAAGACCGTGAAAATAAATTTATTTATTCATTTAAAATAAACCCCGAAGACTACAACAACTAAATTATTGAGATATGACAAAATCTGATATAGAAAAAATATTATTTATTGATATTGAAACGGTAGCTCTAACTTATAAATACAACGATTTAGATGAAACATCCAAAGAATTGTGGAACAAAAAATGGCAATACAGTAGGGATACATCTCCTGAGGAGCAATACAACAAAGCCGGTATTTACGCAGAGTTTGCCAAAGTAGTCTGTATAGGTTTAGGATATTACAATAATAATAAACTACGATTAAAAGCTATTAGCGGCGAAAATGAAGCCGAGCTATTAACGCAGTTTTCAGAATTGCTTAACACACATTTTAATTCTAACACACACGTATTATGCGCTCATAACGGTAAGGAATTTGATTTTCCTTTTTTATGTCGCCGATATTTAATAAACAATATAGCTCTGCCTAAACTCTTGCAAATTCAAGGATTAAAACCATGGGAAGTGAAACATATAGACACTATGGATTTATGGAAATTTGGAGATGTAAAAAATTACACATCTCTTAATTTATTGGCGCACGTGCTAGGACTACCCTCACCAAAAGATGAAATGGATGGAAGTATGGTGGGTAAAACTTTTTATGAAGA
>CANFQR010000016.1 GCA_947449125.1 Bacteroidota bacterium
GTTTTACGAGTTAAAACTTGCCCCCGGAACCTACACCTTATTATGCAATATGATTGGGTACAAAACCTTTAAAAGTAAAATTGAAATAAAAGAAAACGAATCAACCAAACTCTCTATTTTTTTAAACGACGCTAATACCGCATTAGACGAAGTAGTAATAAGCGCAGGAAAATTTGAACAAAAACTAAGTGAAGTTACCGTAAGTATGGAAATTTTAAAACCCTCACTCATCGAAAATAAAAACGTAACTTCTTTGGATGTTATTATGAACCAAGTGCCAGGAGTTACAGTATCAGATGGCCAAGCAAGTATTCGCGGCGGAAGCGGTTTTAGTTATGGTGCCGGAAGCCGAGTTTTAATGCTTGTTGACGAAATGCCCATGATTAGTGCCGATGCGGGGGATATTAAATGGTCATATTTACCGCTTGAAAACATTGAGCAGGTTGAAGTTATTAAAGGTGCTTCATCTGCATTGTTTGGTTCAAGTGCCTTAAATGGCGTAATTAACTTAAGAACCATTTACGCAAAAGACAAACCAATTACCAACTTTTCCTCTTTTTTTGGAAGTTACGATGCACCAAGCAAAACATACAAATGGTGGAAGGGAACATCACAATTTCAAACAGGCGTTAATTTTTCGCACGCTCAAAAAACAGGTAATTTTGATGTTGTTTTTGGTGGCCATATGTTTTCTGACGATGGATTCAGAATGCTTGAGCGCGAAGACAGAAAGCGATTTAACACAAATCTTAAATACAATTTCAAAAAAATTCGAGGGCTAACAGTTGGGGTTAATACAAACATGATGAATAACTTTGGAGGTTTGTTTTTTCTTTGGCAAAATTACGACTCAGCTTATATTCCTCAAGGACGAAGTATTCAAAAATATAACAACAACAAACTAAATGTTGATCCTTACGTAACTTACTTCTGGAAAAACAATAAATTAAGTTTACGTAACCGTTATTTTAAAACTGTTAACACCAACGATAAAAACCAAGGTAGTTATGCCGAATTATATTACAGCGAAATGCAATACCAAAAACGTTTCGAAAACAATTTAAACCTCACGGCTGGTGCTGTATACATGGAGCAACAAGTTCTTGGCGATTCGCTTTACGGAAGACACTCCGGAAAAAACATTGCTGGTTATATACAAGCCGATAAAAAACTATTCGAAAAATTAACCATTTCATTTGGGATCAGAGGCGAGTTTTATAAAATAGATACCGCTAAAACAAAAGGGTTTTTAGTTCCCGATAATCAAACAATACCTTTACCTTTTCAGCCAGTTGGACGAATCGGTTTAAACTATCACGCGTTGGAATATACCTTTATACGGACTTCTTTTGGTCAAGGCTACAGATTCCCAACCGTTGCCGAAAAATTTGTTAGCACCTCGGTTAGCTCCTTAAAAATTTACCCTAACGAATCTTTACAGCCCGAAAGAGGATATAGTGCCGAAATTGGTATAAAACAAGGGTTTAAAATAGGAGGATTTAAGGGGTTTCTGGATGTGGCAGGCTATTATACAAAATACCAAAACATGATTGAATTTATCTTTGATATTTACAGGCCGGGTGGAACTACAGGCGTTTTTTATATGGATTACCATTACGCAGGGTTTAAGTCAAAAAATGTTGGAGAAGCGGAAATATCGGGTTATGAAACATCTTTGAACGGTACCGGTAAAATTGGCCCAATTAATGTAACTGTTTTTTCTGGGTACACATTTATGAATCCTGTTAATCCTAATTTTAATCCCCTAAAAGATACTCTGGGATTAGACGGAATAAAAACATTAAAATACAGAAGTAAACACCTTTTAAAAAACGATATACAATTAGATTATAAATTTATTTCTATTGGTTATTCAACCAGGTTTCAAAGCAAGACAGAAAATATAGACAAACGCTTTGTACAAAGTATTTTACATGAATATAATGACATTGCAAATGGTATAAACTGGGATGAAATAGATGCAACTTATATTTTACCCGGCTTAAACAAAAACTTTGACCAATTCCAAAAAGCAGTCTGGTTGCACGATGCAAGAATTTCATTTAAAATTAGTTCTGCCATTAAACTGTCTTTTATTGTAAATAATTTCACAAATGTTTCTTATCAGGCAAGGCCAGGAGATTTAAGAGCGCCTACACAATATGTTTTTCAACTTTCTTTTAAACCTAACTATTAAGCAAATTTATTTTTGAAATAATAATTTATATTTATATTTAAAAAACACAACATGAAATTTTATAATATCATTATTATTTTATTTTTATTTTCAATAAAAATAAAGTCGCAAGACACAATTAAAGTAAATGCTAATTTATCCCCTGCTCAACTTGCCGAGCAAGATTATAATAACGGTATCGAGGCCCTCAAAAGAAATGATTTTGAGAGTGCAGTAAATATGTTTAATAACTCATTAGCTTCTAATCCCTCTTTTGATAAAGCGCTTGCAAACAGGGCTGTTGCCTACACCCAATTAAAAAATTACAACTTAGCTTTATTAGATATTAACCGCGCTATTACATTAAATACTTATAATCCAGAATTTTACTTTAATAAGAGTTTAATATTTTTTTCACAACAATTATTAGATAGTCAATCTGTTGCATTAGAAAATTGTTTAAAAATTAATCCTGCACACCCAGAAGCATGCTATTATAAAGGGATGCTACATTATGAATTTAAAGAATTTGACAAAGCCATTGAATATTATACGAAAGCGATTAATTCTAAACCCAATTATGTATATGCCTACAACGATAGAGGAAGTGCTAAAAGAGAAAAATCAGATTATACAGGCGCAATAGCTGATTACGAAAAAGCTTTAACTATTGATAACTCTTTGTTTTTTATATTAAATAACTTGGGGTCTGCTTACCGATTAAATAAAAATTATTCAAAAGCAATTGAAACCTATTCAAAAGCCTTACAAAAAAAGCCAAGTTATTTAATAGCCCTAAGCAATAGAGGTGCTGCTCATTTCGAAAACAACAATTTAAAAGCAGCACAAGAAGATTTTGAAGCGGTTTTAAAACAAGATCCAAAAAACGCTTATGCATATAATAACCTAGCTTCCATTGCAATAAAAAATAAAGATTACAAAAAAGCAAAAGAAATGGCATCTCGATCAATTGAATTTGACCCAAAAAACGGTCCCGCATTTTATAACAGAGGAATAGCCCGCCAAATGCTAAGAGAAGAAGAAGGCTGCTGCAGTGATTGGAAAAAAGCTTTAGACCTTGGAGTTAATGATGCTAAAATGTTTATAAACGCTACTTGTCTAGATTAAACAATTTTAATAGTTAAACATTATGAAAAATTTATTTTTTACATTAACATTCTCTTTTTTTTATGCTTTTCTATTTTCACAATCTGTGGAGTTTGAAAAAGATAATTTCCCTGGAAGAAAAGACGAACTAAAAGCAGCACGCAAACAACTAGAAATTGGGATTGAATTTTATTCTAATGGGAGGCAAGAATTTGATGAATTCAAAAAAACATTTATTTCAGAACACAGATACTGTCCGGTAAGTCATTATGATTACCAAAAAGCGGGTCACCAAAACTTTAGAAGCGCGATTTCTCCTCTGGGTGAAGCGCAAAAATTTAATCCAAATAACGCCAGATTAAATTACATGCTTGGTTTTATTTCGTTTATTACCGACCCCTCTATGCCTCAAACCTTAACCTATTTTGAAACAGCCCATAAACTAAATAATCAGGTAGAGCCGGATTTATTATTTTGGTTAGGCTGGACCTACCATTTAAACAGCAAATGGGATGACGCCATCAAAAACTATCAACTTTACCTAAATTCGGGCAATAAAAAGAATCCGGCAGAAACAGAAGACATTAAGAAAAAAATTGAGGAATGTAATAATGGTAAAAAATTTAGCGCAACACCCGAAAGAGTTTTTGTAGATAATCTTGGTGCTAATATTAACAGTTCTTACCCTGAATACGGACCATCAATTTCTACCGATGAGGAAATGATAATTTTTACGGCAAGAAGAGATAATTCAACAGGAGGAAAACGGGAAGAAAACGACGGCGGTTTTTACGAGGATTTATTTGTCTCTAATAAGCAGGCAGGAAAATGGCAGCCGGCAAAATTATTAAGTAAAAATGTAAACACCGAATTTCACGATGCTGCGGCAGGTTTATCTCCAGACGGTAGTAAATTATATGTTTACAGACATTCCGGAAGAGATGGCGGAGATTTATATGAAACCGTTTTATTCGGCGCCGATTGGGAGCCACCAGTTCATATGAACAAAAATATTAACACTAAATATCATGAATCCAGCGTGAGTTTAAGTTTTGATGGCAAGAGACTTTATTTTGTTAGCGACAAAGAATCCGGCTTAGGCGATCGCGACATTTATTATAGTGATATGGATGTTAAGGGCGAATGGGGTCCGGCAAAATCAATTGGAACAATTATTAATACCAAATTTAGTGAAGAGGCTGTTTTTATGCATCCTGATGGTGTAACGTTATATTTCAGTAGCAAAGGACATAATTCAATGGGAGGTTATGATATTTTTAAAAGCACTTTAGTAAACGGCTTATGGACAACGCCTGTTAACCTCGGATATCCCATTAATGGACCTGACGACGACGTGTTTTTTGTAATCAGCGGTAGTGGTAATAGAGCTTATTTTGCCTCTTCTAAAACGGGGGGCTATGGAGAAAAAGATTTATATAAAATAACTTTTTTAGGGCCTGAGAAAATGCCTTTATTAAATACCCAAGACCAACTAATGTCAATGATTGCAAACCCAGTTAGTAATCTAAAAACAGAAAATGCTGTAACCATTGCTTCAGCTAAACTTACCATTTTAAAAGGCGTTGTTACAGATGCAAAAACCTCAGCGCCACTAGAATCATCTATTGATTTGATTGATAACGATCTAAATATTGTATTAGCTACTTTTAAATCAAACAGTACTACTGGAAAATATTTAGTTACCCTACCTAGCGGAAAAAATTATGGCATTGCGGTTAAGCGAGAAGGTTATTTATTTCACTCTGAAAACTTTAATTTGCCTGATGACATGGCCTACCAAGAATTTACAAAAAATGTGGCTTTAAAAAAGGTTGAAGTTGGAAATACTATTGTCTTAAAAAATATCTTTTTTGATTTTGATAAATATACTCTTAGACCTCAATCTGGAAACGAGTTAGAACGATTGTCTAAATTATTAAACGACAATCCTACAATTAAAATTGAAATAGGAAGCCATACAGATAACCGAGGTTCTGATGAATATAACCTTAAATTAAGCGGTAATCGTTCAAAAACCGTTGTAGACTATTTAATATCGAAAGGTTTTAGCGCCTCTCGTTTGGTTGCTAAGGGCTATGGCGAATCAAAACCAATAGATTCTAACGATACTGAAGATGGCCGACAAAATAACAGAAGAACCGAATTCAAGATTCTGGAAAAATAAATTACAGCCTAAACTAAATAGTTTTTTTCAAGATTATGTCTTGAAAGTTTTTTGTTTATTTTTTATTTTTTTTATTATTCGTGTTCTTGAATATTCTTTTATTTCTTACAATAAAATAGCACTAATAACTGCCGATTTATTTTTTTCTAAAAGTTTAAATTTTGATGTTTTAGTTATTCTTTTATTCTCTCTTACACTTCTTCTGCCGCTTTTTTTAATCAGTGTTTTTAGCTTTAGACTTTATTCAATAACAAATAGTTTATTTGGTTTAAGTATCGTTTTTATTAATCTGGCCCTTACACAATATTTTCTTACTAATAATTCATTGCTTTCAGCTCAACTTTTTGAATTTTCATTTACAGACATTAAAGATATTGTGTTTAATGAATTTGCTCTAAATCGTTTGGGTTTTTGGATAGCTGTGGTTTTGATATTGTGTTTATCGGTTTTTGTTTTATTTATTAAAGTTTTTCGTTTCCAAAAAAAAACAAATTCAATTTTACTTATTATATATTCAACGCTTTCAATAATTGCACTGTTTAATGTTAAGCACACGTTTAAAGAAGTGAAATATTTTGATTCAAATCATAATTATCTATTAGGCAATTCTAAAATCAGTTATTTCATTGAAAGTTATATTAGACTGAAAGAGAAAAAAACCGATTTTAATTTTTTCTCCAAAGCTGATTTAGAACGAAATATTTTTAATTATACGTCTGTTAGAGAAGATTTTTCTTTTAGCGATAAAGCGTTTCCGTTTTCTCATAACGAAAATTATAAAAATGTTTTAGGCAATTATTTTATTAAGACAAATAAAAAACCAAATGTAGTTATTATAATTTCCGAAAGTTTGTCTGCTTCTACTTCCGGCAACCATTCACTATTTGGGAGCTTAACTCCATTTACTGACAGCTTAATGATGAGTGGTTTATCGTGGGATTATTTTTTTTCAAACGCAAACCGGTCTTTTGGTGCATTGCCTAACATTCTGGCATCTGCTCCGCCAAGCACAAACGAAAGGGGTTTTATTAATACCAAAATAGAATATCCAAATCATAAAAAATACCCCGAGCACAATACTATTATCAATTTACTTAAAAAAAACGGTTACATAACAAACTACTATTATGGCGGCTGGGGTTACTTTGATAATGTTGGCTATTACCTTAAAGAAAAAAATATTGATAATTTTATTTGCGAAGAAAATTTTAATCAACTTAAGTACAAAAAAAACAATCAGTCTTCAACAAATCAAGTGTGGGGTTATAACGATAAAGAGCTATTTAAACAGGCAATGGATTTGTTTGAAAAACACACCAGCCATAAACCTTTTTTATCTGTTTACCAAACCATTAGTTGTCATAGCCCTTATAATTTGTCAGAAAAATCTTATTATGAAGACAACTACTTAAATAAAAAACTTTCCTCGTTGGGTATTTCAAATTCAGTGTTTCAAAAAATTGAAAAGAACATTGTTTCCTCCATTTTTTTTGCGGACGATGCTTTAAAACTATTTTTTAATGAATTTCAAAACAAACCCGAATTTGATAACACCATTTTCATTATTACAGGTGATCATTCGTTTGGCTTAACTTCTGACAACAATTCTTTTAAAAATTTTTGGGTTCCATTAATTGTTTATTCGACCTTATTAACTAAAAAAACGGTGTTTAAAGGTGTTTGTTCTCATGTAGATATTTTACCGTCATTGCTTGCTTTGTTGCAAGAAAATTATGGGCTTTCGTTTCCAAAAGAAAAACAATGGATTGGCTCTGGTTTAGACACTTCAAAAACCTTTAACGCCAAGAATTTTTTTCCATTAAATTTAACCGCAATGGACATGCCTAATTTTATTGCCGGAAATCAAACTCTCTTTGGAAAAGATGTTTTTACGTTTGATTCAACATTAACTATTTTTAAAACCACCAATAAAAATTTGTACTCAAAAACTATTCAGTCTATAAATAGCTTTTCATACCTGAATAGTTATGTTTGTATTAAGAATAAAATCTGGAAAAGTAATTAACTATAAATTCAGGTGTTTTGAAAAAATAACCTTGCCATAAAAAGAACCGGCTGCTTTATCAAACGTCTCAGGTAAATCAGTAGTAAAAAAATTTACTCTTCCCGTTTTACTGCACTTACCGTCAATTTCAGGGTGACGAATTAAATAATCTTTTAAACTCTTAGCAATAATTGCTCCTTGCGAAAGCAGATGAATGTTTTTTGGTAAATAACTTTTTATTTTTTCTTCAATTAGCGGATAATGCGTGCAACCCAAAACAACCGTGTCTATATTTGGTTGCTTGTTGATTAAATTATCAATGTTTTTTTTAATAAAATAGTCTGCACCAGGAGAATACTGTTCGTTATTTTCAATCAACGGAACCCACATTGGACAAGCTTCTTGGTATACCAGCAAATCAGGGTAACATTTTTTAATTTCAACTAAATAAGATTCTGAGCTAACGGTTCCGGGCGTAGCTAAAACGCCAACGTTTCTGGTTTTGCTGTAGTTTCCTACTACTTCTGCTGTAGGTCTTATTACTCCTAAAACTCGCTTTGTTGAATCAATAGCGGGTAAATCTCTTTGTTGTATGGTTCTTAATGCTTTGGCAGATGCCGTATTGCAAGCTAAAATAACCAACTCACAACCCATCGAAAACAAATGCCTAACACACTCTAATGTATATTCGTAAACGGTTTCAAAACTTCTTGAACCGTATGGTGCCCGTGCATTATCGCCCAAATACAAATAATCATATTCAGGCATTTCTTTAACAATTTCTTTTAAAATTGTTAAACCGCCAAACCCACTGTCAAAAACACCTATAGGTTTATTTAAATTGTTTTTTTGCATTTTTTAAAACCACAAATCTAAACAAAGTATAAATTCGTTTCGCTGATTTAAATTATAATTTCCTTGTTTAAAAATTAGTTTGTCTGATTGTAAAACTCTCCACTCGGCGCTAAGAGCGGCATTTTTCTGTGGTTTATATTCTACACCTATTGTTGTTCCGTTAATATATTTTCCAATATCAACCGTTTGACTTAATATTTGATCTTTGTCTGAAAAATTTTCTAACCTCCCGTAGGTTGCAATTTTAGAATGAAGTTGGTATTTAGCAACTATTAAACCGCTATAAACCGATGCTGTTTTTGTTGTATCTGTTTTTAAAGAATTTTTTTGAGTCCCGTAATTTAATTCTAACCCAAACGTCACCTTGTTCTTAGTATAAAGTAAATAAAAGTTATTGTAAAACCGTTGATATGATTTATTAGCTGTTGTGGGTGACTCATCTGAGGAAAGTAAATTATAGGTTAACGTGAAATTATCATTCATAGTATAAACCGTTGAAAATCCAAAAACCTTGTTGTCGTTTTGGTCTGAATAATCACTATAACCATTAAAAACATTAGCCTGAAGAGTAAGTTTATCGTTTACTAAATAAGTTAACTTGGCTCCGCTAAAAAAATATGGCTCATGGTAACTAAGAATTGACATGCTAGATGTAATATTTTCTCTTGGCTGAAAACTTTCTAAACCTATGTGAGTTTTAAAAAATCCTGCATCTAACCAAAACTTCTTGAAAAATTTTATCCCAGCGTTTGCTTCCTGAACAAACTTAAAATTTTCGGGCCAGATACTTTGCGAAACATCTCCAAAATGTAGTCCAATATTTCCCCTTGTGCTTTTGCTATTGTATTCCATTGATAATAAAGCCATATTTAGCGCAAACTGCTTGTTTCTTGGCGCTAAGGTAGGGAACTGAACAAATTCGTTTGATTTAGTTTCGTCGTCATACCAAGCAAAATAAGTAGAAACATATCCGCCTATTTTTATTTCAGGAGAAACTAATTTTTTTAAATGTTGGTTTATTGCTGTTCCACTAAAAACCAAATTAGAATCTGGTTCAAAAATTATTTTTAGCTTATTAGTGGTTGTATCCAGTTCTTGAGCGCTAAGGTTTTTTAAAAACAAAAAAGAAATTATTAGCGCGACTTTTTTCATCTATTGACGTTTGTTTAAGCAAAAAAACATAATTTTTACATTATTTTTACGTTATATATTCATACTTGTTAAAAAAATTAATTTCATATCTTTTTTGCCTTTTTATCTTTAGTGGTTTCGCCCAAACAAAAAAAAGAAATTTTAGGCAACGCGAAATAGGTGTTTTTGCAGGTGGCGCTTATTATATTGGCGACTTAAATCCTCGGGGTCACTTTGCCCTGTCTCAAAAAGCATTTGGCGCTTTTTACAGATATAGCACACATTACCGATACGCCTTTAGATTTGGGTTTAATAGTACTTATGTAGTTGGTGATGATTCAAAATCTATTGAACTGGATCAGCTTGAACGAAATTTATACTTTAAATCCAAAATTTATGATTTTAATGCTATTGCCGAATTTAATTTTGTAGACTACAGAATAGGAAATAACAAACACCCATTTACTATGTTTATTTTTGGCGGTTTAGGCAGTTATTTTTTTAACACAAAACTTTCACAGGAACAAGGTTTGCAAAGTGAAAAAATTCATGGTGGCGTGTCAACAAAAAAACATCCTTTGTTACAAATTAATATGCCTTTTGGTGTTGGATTTAAACTAAACATTGGTAAAAAATTCGGTATTAGCCTAGAATGGTCTCCAAGAAAATTATTTACCGATTATCTTGACGAAGTTTCTTTAGAATACAACGATGGTTATATGCGCGGAAATCCAAGAACCAAAGACTGGTATTTTTTATACGGTGGCACACTAACTTTTAAATTACCCGATATTAAAAAACCATGTCACGGTAATGGTTTCGAATAGCTTTTTTACTAAAAACAAAAGCCTTCACAAAATTTGTAAAGGCTTTTAATTTCGAGTTTTTTGTTTTTATTTGTTCTGAGTAAAGTTCGCTCCAAGAAATTCTCTATTCATTCTGGCAATGTTTTCTAACGAAATACCTTTAGGGCATTCTGCTTCGCAAGCACCTGTATTGGTGCAGTTCCCAAACCCCTCTTCGTCCATTTGCTTTACCATGTTTAATACACGATCTTGTTTTTCTATCTTACCTTGCGGTAACAACGCTAATTGAGAAACTTTTGCACTTACAAACAACATAGCACTTGAATTTTTACAGGCTGCAACGCATGCGCCACAACCAATACAAGCCGCAGCATTAAACGCTGTATCTGCATCGTCTTTTGGAATTAAAATGTTATTGGCGTCTTTAGCATTACCGGTATTAACCGAAACAAACCCACCGGCAGCAATAATTCTATCAAACGAAGAGCGGTCTACCGCCAAATCTTTAATAACCGGAAACGCCGCGCCGCGCCACGGCTCAACCACAATCGTGTCGCCATCTTTAAAACTACGCATGTGTAATTGACAAGTGGTTACACCGCCTTTTGGGCCATGCGGACGACCGTTAATATACATACTGCACATGCCACAAATACCTTCTCTACAATCATGATCAAAAGCAATTGGTTCCTTACCTTCTGTAATTAGTTGCTCGTTTAAAACATCAAACATTTCTAAAAAAGACATATCCGGAGAAACACCTTTTACATGGTAGGTTTCAAATTTCCCTCTGGTATCCTTGTTTTTTTGTTTCCACACTTTTAAAGTGAGATTCATATTTCCGTGGCTCATACTTTTTTATTTTTTATAGTATAACTATAATTATTTATAAACTGTTTTTATTATGCAAAAAGAAGCAATTTAGAACTACTTATAACTTCTGGCTGCAATTTTAATGTTTTCGTACTTTAACTCTTCTCTATGCAAATCAAATCCATTATCGCCTTTATTTTCCCAAGCGGCAACATATGCAAAGTTTTCGTCGTCACGTAAAGCTTCCCCTTCTTCTGTTTGAAACTCCTCTCTAAAATGACCTCCACAACTTTCGTTTCTGTTTAATGCATCTATACACATTAATTCACCTAATTCTATAAAGTCCGCTACTCTATGTGCCTTTTCCAATTCAGGATTAAACTCTTCGTTTGTTCCGGGTACACGAACATCTTTCCAAAACTCTTCTTTTATTTTCTTTATTTCCTCTATTGCCCATTTTAAACCCTCTTCGCTTCTTGCCATTCCACACTTATCCCACATTATTTTTCCTAAACGTTTATGAAAATGATCTACTGGTTTTGATCCTTTTACGGCAAGAAAACTATTTATCCTCTCCATTACGTCCGACTCTGCTTTTACAAATGCTTCATGATCCGTTGGAATTGCGTTTGTACGAATTTCTCCTGACAAATAATCACCAATTGTATATGGAATAACAAAATACCCATCAGCCAATCCTTGCATTAATGCAGAAGCCCCCAAACGGTTAGCTCCGTGATCGCTAAAATTAGCTTCTCCTAAAGCATAAAGACCCGGTACTGTTGTCATTAAATTATAATCAACCCAAAGACCTCCCATAGTGTAATGAACAGCAGGATATATACGCATAGGCATTTCATATGGGTCTTCGTCTGTAATTTGTTTATACATGTCAAAAAGGTTACCATACTTTTCTTTTACAACTTCTTTCCCTAAGCGCATAATTTCTTGTTTGCTTGGGTTTTGAAGATTAAGCTTTGTAGCTTCTATTTTTCCATAACGCTCTGTATTTGCAGCAAAATCTAAATACACAGCCATTCTGCTTGCTCCAACACCATAACCAGCATCACACCTTTCCTTTGCCGCTCTGCTGGCAACATCTCGCGGAACAAGATTTCCGAAAGCAGGATACCTGCGTTCCAAATAATAATCTCTTTCTTCTTCTGGTATGTCGTTTGGTTTACGATTGTCGTCTTTCTTTTTTGGAACCCATATGCGACCATCGTTACGTAACGATTCTGACATTAAGGTTAATTTTGACTGATGGTCTCCGCTAACAGGTATACAGGTTGGATGGATTTGTGTATAACACGGATTGGCAAAAAACGCTCCTTTTTTATGAGCTTTCCAGGCAGCAGTTACGTTACTGCCCATAGCGTTAGTTGATAAATAAAACACATTGCCATATCCGCCTGTGCACAACAATACAGCGTGACCAAAATGTCTTTCTAATTTACCGGTAACTAAATTTCTTGCAATAATTCCTCTAGCCTTGCCATCAATTGTTACAACATCCATCATTTCATGACGTGCATAAAGTTTCACCGCTCCCATTCCCACTTGTCTTTGCAAAGCACTATAGGCTCCTAGCAACAATTGTTGGCCTGTTTGACCCGCAGCATAAAAAGTTCGTTGAACTTGTGTTCCACCAAATGAACGGTTACTTAATGTTCCGCCGTATTCACGAGCAAACGGCACACCTTGAGCAACACACTGATCAATTATGTTTCCTGAAACCTCAGCTAAACGATGAACATTTGCTTCTCGTGCGCGATAATCTCCTCCTTTTATTGTATCATAAAATAAACGGTAAACACTGTCTCCGTCGTTTTGATAGTTTTTGGCAGCATTTACACCACCTTGAGCCGCAATTGAGTGCGCACGACGAGGCGAGTCTTGAAAACAAAATACTTTTACTTTATAGCCCATTTCTGCTAACGATGCAGCCGCAGAAGA
>CANFQR010000017.1 GCA_947449125.1 Bacteroidota bacterium
AAAACTCTCGAATGGTTTTAACCAGCGCCTCTCTGAAAGCAGCTTGATGAGTGCCTCCTTGTGTGGTATATTGCCCATTAACATAACTGTAATATTCCTCGCTATAATGCTCATTGCTATGCGTAATTGCCAATTCAATATCCTCACCTCTTAAATGAATAATTGGATAGATAATTTCACCTGTAATGTTTTTTTCAAGTAAATCTTTTAACCCATTATCAGATTTGTATTCTTGACCATTTAAATACAATTTCAATCCGGTATTTAAAAAAGCATAGTTCCAAATCATTTTATCGATGTATTCATGAACAAAATGATACTTCTTAAAAATGGTATCATCGGGTCTAAACTCAACTAATGTGCCATTCTTTTCGTTAGATGAAACTAATTTATGCTCTTTAACCAAGTCACCTTTACTAAACTCAGCTGTTTTGGATTGACCGTCGCGATAGGCTGTAACTTTAAAATTAACAGATAAAGCATTTACCGCTTTTGTTCCTACACCATTTAAACCTATAGATTTTTTAAATGCTTCGCTATCGTATTTACCGCCTGTGTTCATTTTTGACACGACCTCAACCACTTTACCTAAAGGAATTCCCCGACCGTAATCACGAATAGAAACAACTCCCTCTTTAACATTTACTTCAATCTTATTCCCCTCTCCCATCATGAACTCATCTATGGAATTATCCATAACCTCTTTTAACAATACGTATATTCCATCATCAAAAGCGCTACCATCGCCCAACTTACCAATATACATTCCTGGCCGCGTGCGTATATGTTCTTTCCAGTCTAAGGAACGTATATTATCCTCTGTATAATTTGATTTTGCCATAATTAAATTTTTAATCTCCGTCTAATAAATTACCGATACCACCTAAAATACTACCTTCTTCTTTTCTACTTCCTGTTCCGTAAGACAAAATTCTTCCGGCAAGTCTGCTAATGGGCAAAGTTTGTATCCATACCTTTCCTGGGCCACTCAATAAAGCGTAAAACACGCCTTCGCCTCCAAAAAGGGTATTTTTTATCCCTCCAACAAACTGGATATCATAGTTAACATCGCTTGTAAAAGCAACAATACAACCTGTATCTATTTTTAAAATTTCGCCAGCTTGTAATTGTTTTTCAATAACGTGTCCACCGCTATGCACAAAAGCCATACCATCGCCTTCTAATTTTTGCATGATAAAGCCTTCTCCTCCAAATAAACCTGTACCTAATTTTTTCTGAAATTCAATCCCAACAGCTACGCCTTTAGCAGCGCATAAAAAACTGTCTTTCTGACAAATTAATTTTCCGCCTAGTTTTGAGAGATTCATCGGAATAATTTTACCCGCATAAGGGGCGGCAAAGGTAACTTGCCTTTTTTGGTTAGAATTATTGGTATACACCGTCATAAATAAACTCTCGCCGGTTAACAAACGTTTGCCCGCCGAAAATAATTTATCCATGAATCCTTTTTGATTTCCGTCTCCAAATAATGTTTGCATTTGAATGCCATCTGTCATCATCATAAAACTGCCGGGTTCAGCAATAACAGCCTCATTGGGGTCGAGCTCAACCTCAACACACTGCATTTCTTCACCAAATAACTTAAAATCAATTTCGTGGTTATTCATTATCTTATGTTTTGATTATTTGTATTAATACTAAACGTTAAATCTAAAATGCATGACATCGCCATCATTTACGACATATTCTTTCCCCTCAATTCTTAATTTTCCATTATCTCTGCATACCGATTCAGATCCGAAAGTAACAAAATCATTATAGGCAATAACCTCTGCTTTTATAAAGCCTTTTTCAAAATCGGTATGAATAACGCCAGCCGCCTGAGGGGCTGTCATTCCTTGTTTAATAGTCCAAGCTCTAACTTCTTTTACACCTGCAGTAAAATAAGTTTGAAGGTTAAGTAATTTGTATGCCGATTTTATTAGTTTATTAACACCTGGCTCATCAAGACCCATATCTGCTAAAAACATTTGCTTCTCTTCGAAACTTTCTAATGCAGCAATTTCGCTTTCCATCTGAGCTGTAATAATTAATAATTCTGCAGATTCATTTTTTATCGCTTCCCTAACGGCATCAACATGTTTGTTGCCTGCTTTAGCTGATGTCTCTTCTACATTACAAACATACATAACTGGCTTAATAGTTAATAAATGTAAATCGGCTATATAGGGTTTTTCATTTTCTTCAATTACGCAAGCTCTAGCAGATTTGCCACTTTCCAAAGTTTCTTTTAATCTAGCAAGGACATTATAGGTTTTAACAGCCTCTTTATCTGTGCCAACTTTTGCAATTTTTTCATATTTCTTTAGTTTAGCCTCAACACTCTCCAAATCTTTTAATTGAAGCTCTGTGTCAATAATCTCTTTATCTCTTACAGGGTTTACATTACCATCAACGTGAACAACATTGTCGTTATCAAAGCATCTTAAAACGTGCAATATGGCGTCGCATTCGCGAATATTAGCCAGAAATTTGTTGCCTAATCCCTCGCCTTTGCTGGCGCCTTTTACCAAACCTGCAATATCAACAATTTCAACAGTAGTTGGTAAAATGTTTTGAGGCTTAACAAGCTCAGCAAGTTTATTTAGTCTCTCATCGGGAACAACAGTGGTTCCAACATTAGGCTCAATTGTACAAAACGGGAAATTTGCCGCCTGTGCTTTTGCATTACTCAAACAATTAAATAAGGTCGATTTTCCTACATTAGGTAATCCAACAATTCCACATTTTAGTGCCATAGATTATGTAAATAGATTTAATAAATTTGCAAATATAGTAATATCAAAGCCTTTTTTATTAACCTCCCAAAAAACAAAAAATTTTAGTTTTTAACATCGCCTTATTATTATCAACATTAGCCTTACTATGCAATAATCAAATGCTAATTTTGCGCAAATGGAAACCAATTCAATGACTAATATTGACGAATTAAAGAAATTATCTACACAAGTAAGACGGGACATTTTAAGAATGGTGCATGCTGTTAGTTCAGGTCACCCAGGAGGTTCATTAGGCTGTGTAGAATATTTTGTTGCGCTATACAACGTTGTTTTAAAACATAACGCGGTTGCTTTCACAATGGATGGCAAAAACGAAGATGTGTTTTTTTTAAGCAACGGTCATATTAGCCCTGTATTTTATAGTGTTTTAGCTCACTCAGGTTATTTTCCAATTGAAGAATTAAAAACATTTAGAAAATTAAACACAAGATTGCAAGGTCATCCAACTACCCATGAAGGATTGCCAGGAGTAAGAATCGCAAGTGGATCTCTCGGACAAGGCATGAGCGTAGGTATTGGCGCAGCCCTTGCCAAAAAATTAAATAACGACCAAGGGTTAATTTATACACTGCATGGCGACGGAGAATTACAAGAAGGGCAAATTTGGGAGGCTGCCATGTATGCCTCAGCTAATAAAATTGATAATTTAATTGCTACGGTAGATTATAACGGGCGTCAAATTGACGGAGATGTTGAAAAAGTATTATCACTTGGTAATTTAAAATTAAAATTTGAAGCCTTTGGTTGGGAAGTTATAGAAAATAATTTCGGAAATGACCTTAGTCACGTAATTTCTGCTTTTGAAAAAGCCAAAACATTTGTTGGTAAAGGAAAACCCATTATAATTTTAATGAAAACCGAAATGGGCATGGGCGTTGACTTTATGATGGGCACGCATAAATGGCATGGCTCTGCGCCAAATGACGAACAACTGGCAAAAGCATTAATGCAATTAGAAGATACAGGTAAAGATTACTAGAAATTTTAAACTGATTAATCATTGAAAAAGTTCGGCTTTATACATTATTTTTTAATTTTTAATCTAGTATTTACAATTTCAGTAACTTCTTATTCTCAGTTAACAAATCGCATTTTATTTATTTTTGACGACTCTTTTAGTATGTATGCTCCTTGGAACAGCAATATTAAAATAGAAGTTGCTAAAAAAGTAATGGGTGAATTTCTCGACAGTTTAAAGAATATTCCTAACCTTGAATTAGCCTTGCGCTGTTATGGCCACACTACTTTTTTTAAGCCTGACAGGAATTGTAAGGACAGTAAACTAGAAGTCCCTTTCGATAATGCAATCGTTAATTCCATAAAAATTAAGCAACGTATACAAAAACTTGAACCTTTAGGCACTACCCCAATAGCTTATTCGTTAGGTGAAAGCGCCAATGATTTTACACCTAAAGCCAATTGCAGAAATATTATTATTTTAATTACTGATGGCATAGAAGAATGTGGCGGTAATCCTTGTCAGGTTAGCGTCGAGTTACAAAAGAAAGGTATTTTTTTGCGCCCATTTGTAATTGGCGTAGGCCTTGATGTTAAATTTGCAGATGTATTTGCCTGCATGGGTAAATTTTATGATGTAAGTAACGAAGCTAACTTTAAAGATGTATTAAAATTAGTTTTAACCGAAGCAATTACACAAACAACAGTTCAAGTTGATTTGTTGGATATACTTAAAAAACCAACCGAAACGGATGTTGACTTGACATTTTATGAGGCAGGAACCGATATTGTAAAATACAATTATGTTCATACCATAAATAACAGAGGCAATCCGGATACACTTGTGCTTAATCCTGATATTAAATACGATTTAACAGTCCACACCATTCCAAATCAGATAAAGAAAAATATTTCTATTATTAAAGGGAAACATAACATTATTAAAGTAGATGCGCCTCAAGGCTATTTAAAACTGGAATTAGATGGCGCCATTAATAAATATTTTCCTACAACTATTGTAAGAAAAAATGGGGAATTAGAAACATTAAACATTCAAGACTTCGGAAAAATTGAAAAATACATTGTTGGAAAATATGATTTAGAAATTTTAACCTTACCAAGAATTTATTTAAAAGATGTTGAAATAAAACAAAACTCAACTAACGCCATTAAAATTCCAATAAGTGGCAACATCCTATTTAGTAAACAAGGAAACGGATATGG
Source organism: Bacteroidota bacterium (assembly GCA_947449125.1). Taxonomy (GTDB): domain Bacteria; phylum Bacteroidota; class Bacteroidia; order B-17B0; family Aurantibacillaceae; genus Aurantibacillus. The sequence goes on from CANFQR010000017.1 coordinate 4,983, forward strand.
TAGCGTTTATGTTGATAACGGAAAAAATGTTGTTTGGGTTTGTAATTTAAATCCCACATTACAAAATGAAATTATTTACTTACAGCCCGGTAAATATAAAGTTGTTTTCAGATACGATTTTGTTAAAGAAACAAACAAAACAATTGAAAGAAATTTTGAAGTAATATCAGGCAGTACACAAACCGTTAGATTATTATAAAACTCATGAAAAAATATACCTACACTGAAAAAAAAGATACTCGCTCAGGATTTGGCGCAGGATTATCTGAACTAGGAAAATCAAATCCAAATGTTGTGGCTCTGTGCGCAGATTTAACCGGATCACTTAAAATGGATGCTTTTGAAAAAGAATTTCCGGAAAGATTTTTCCAAATTGGAATTGCAGAAGCTAACATGATGGGTATTGCCGCAGGTCTTACAATTGGCGGTAAAATTCCGTTTACAGGTACTTTTGCAAATTTTAGTACAGGCCGAGTTTATGACCAAATTCGTCAAAGCATAGCTTATTCAGGTAAAAATGTAAAAATTTGCGCTTCTCATGCAGGCTTAACGTTAGGAGAAGATGGTGCTACGCATCAAATTTTAGAAGACATTGGTTTAATGAAAATGTTGCCGGGTATGGTTGTAATTAATCCATGCGATTACAATCAAACAAAAGCTGCAACTATTGCCATAGCAGATTATGAAGGCCCCGTTTACTTAAGATTTGGCAGACCAGCCATTCCTAATTTTACGCCTACCGATCAAAAATTTGAAATAGGAAAAGCTCTAATGATTAATGAAGGAACAGACGTTACCATTATTGCAACTGGACATTTGGTTTGGAAAGCTATTGAAGCCGGAGAAATTTTATCAACCAGGGGAATCAGTGCTGAAATTATAAACATTCATACCATAAAACCTTTAGACACCGATGCCATTTTAAAATCTGTGTTAAAAACCGCTTGTGTGGTTACCGCCGAAGAACACCAAATGAATGGTGGTTTAGGTGACAGCGTTTCACAATTTTTATCTCGTCAACGTCCAACACCTCAGGAATTTGTTGCAGTAAATGATTCTTTTGGCGAAAGCGGAACACCAGATGAATTAATGAAAAAATATGGTTTAGATACAACTGATATTGTTGCCGCCGTTGAAAAAGTTATTAAGCGCAAGTAATCTAAAAAAATTAAAACTTTATTCATGAACTATCTCATTGTAAAAACTAGCTATTACGCTAATTTTACAAATTAATAACCTTTGCTTATTTAAAAAGCTGCCTCTATTTTTTTACATTTGATTTATTATTTATTTTCAACTATATGAGCCATTTTAACCGAACAAAAATTGTTGCAACAATGGGACCTGCAACTGCCGATATCCAAGTTCTTGAGGGCATGTTTAACGAAGGTCTTGACATTTGCCGTATAAATTTTTCGCACGGAGATTATGATGCCGTTTTAAAAACTGTAAATAATATCCGTGAACTAAATACAAAATTAAATCGTCACGTTGGTATTTTAGCCGATTTACAAGGCCCAAAATTAAGAATTGGTGTTATGAAAAATAACAGCGCCAATTTAATTAATGGCGAATTAATTTCAATTACCACCAAAGAATGTGAAGGAGACGAAAACCAAATTTATATCACCTATCCGCAATTTCCTCAAGATGTTAAACTTGGCGAAACTGTTTTGATTGATGACGGTAAAATTCATTTAAAAGTAATTGATACAAATGGTAAAGATACTGTACGTTGCGAAATTTTAGTTGGAGGAGTTTTAAGTTCTAAAAAAGGTGTAAACCTGCCAAACACAAAAATTTCTTTGCCATGTTTAACATTAAAAGATATCAGAGATCTTGAATTTGCTCTATCTCACGATTTTGACTGGATAGGATTATCGTTTGTAAGAAACGTTACTGACATTGTTGAATTAAAGGATATCATAAAACAAAAAAACAATCGTGCCAGAGTAATAGCTAAAATTGAAAAGCCGGAAGCCATTAAAGAAATTGATAACATAATTGATGTAACAGATGGAATTATGGTAGCACGCGGAGATCTAGGTGTTGAACTACCCATGGAACAAGTTCCATTATTGCAAAAAATGATTGTTCAAAAATGTGTTGAAGTAGGTAAGCCTGTAATTATTGCAACACAAATGATGGAAAGCATGATTACTAGCTATACTCCAACACGCGCAGAAGTTAATGATGTGGCCAATGCCGTAATGGATGGTGCAGATGCAGTAATGTTAAGCGCTGAAACTTCGGTTGGAAAATATCCGGTTAAAGTAATTGAAATGATGCGCAGAATTATTACTAAAGTTGAAGAACTAGATAGTATTTATTACAAAGAACATACACCACAGGTTAAAACAATAACGTATATAACAGACAGCATTTGCTACAATGCATGTTCATTGGCTCACCATGCAGGCGCTCAGGCTATTATTAGCATGACCAATAGCGGATACACTGCTTTTAAGCTTTCAAGTCACCGGCCAAAAGCTCATATTTTTATTTTTACAGATAACCTTTCGCTCCTTACTACATTAAGTTTAATATGGGGCATTCGCGGGTTCTACTATAATAAATACGAAAGCACAGACGAAACTATAAACGATTTAAAAACATTTGTGAAAAATAACGGATTTGTAAAAGAAGATGATTTGGTAATAAATATTGCCAGTATGCCTATGAAAGAAAAAGGAAGAACCAACATGATGAAATTGAGTTATATCAATTAATGTTATTATTTGCGCCAAACATTTCCTGCAAGCATGCTTTTACAACTAGGCGCGGCGGGATATCTGATAATGAATTCACGTCCTTAAATTTGGGAGGTCATGAAGATGATCCATCTAATATTCTTAAAAACAGAAGTCTAGTTTTCCAAAACCTTAATTTATCCATTGATAATTTATGTAGTCTAATACAAGTGCATGGCAACAAAGTTTGCATCGCTGAAAAAAGGCAACAAGAAGGAGATGCATTAGTTACCAATCAAAAAAAATTGGTACTTACAATTAGTATTGCAGACTGTTACCCTATACTATTTCACGACTCTATTAATAATGTTATAGGGGCTTCTCATGCTGGTTGGAGAGGCACGCTGGGGAAAATTACAGAGAATACCATATCAGAAATGATTAAACTTGGCGCTAATATCAATAATATTCAAGTTGCGATTGGGCAGGGTATTTCAAAAAACAAATTTATTGTAGGAGATGACGTTATTCAACTATTTGAAAAAGCAAATTTTCCATCCTATTGTTGGGAAGAAAACAAAATTGATCTAGAAGCTTGCAACAGATTTACACTTTTACAAAATAGCATCCATGAAAAAAATATCTGGTCGTTGAATCGCTGCACATATGAAGAAGATTTTTTTAGTTATCGTCGTGATGCTGGAAAAACAGGAAGAATGTGGGCAATAATAAGTTTGTAATATTTTTACGTTTTACCGGTACTACCAAAACCTCCGGCTCCTCTGGTTGAATTTTCTAATTCAGAAACCGGTAGCCACTCAATTTGCTCATGCTTTGAAACCACCATTTGTGCAATACGCTCTCCATCATTAATAATAAATTCTTCGTTGGAAAGATTAATCAATAAAACTTTTATTTCTCCTCTGTAATCCGCATCAATAGTGCCTGGAGAATTAAGTACCGTAATGCCGTTTTTAAATGCTAATCCGCTGCGAGGTCTAATCTGAGCTTCAAAACTTTCAGGTAATTCAATAAACAAGCCTGTAGGTATTAACTGTCGTTGTAATGGCTTTAAAACAATTGACTCCGTAATGTTCGCTTTAAGATCTAACCCGGCGGCTTGCAATGTGGCATACTCAGGTAAATCATGTTTTGACTGATTAATAACTTTAACTTTTAACACGCTTCAGGGTTTTTTAATTTTTTCAGATTATGAAATTCTAACAAATAAAACAGGTATACAAAAAGTAATACCAACAAATTATTCAAAATAAGTTTTACAATTAACCATTCTATTTGGTTCCATAATTGAGAAAAAAAATAAAAACCAATTGACAGGAAAAAGAAAAAACCTATGGATTTTAAATTATATTTTACTGGATAATATTTTTTTCCCAGAAAATAGGAAATCACCATCATAGTGCCGTAAGAAACCAAAGTGGCCCATGCACTGGCCATATAACTATATTTGGCAACAAAAGAAAAATTAATTAAAAGTGTAATTACTGCACCTATAATGGTAATTAAAGCTCCAAACTTAGTTTGATCGGTTAATTTATACCAAATAGATAAATTAAAATAAACCCCTAAAAATAAATTAGCCAAAAGTAATATAGGCGCAACACTTAATCCCTTTCTGTATTCCGAGCTGATCATTATTTTTAAAATATCCAGATTCATCATTGTTGCCAAAAACAAGAACGAGCAAAAAATTACAAAGTATTTCATAACCAACGCATTTATAGACTTGGCATTCTTTCCTTTTGCCTGATTAAAAAAGAAAGGTTCTGCGGCATATTTAAACGCTTGAATAAAAATAGTCATGAGTATAGCTATTTTGTAACATGCGCCATAAATTCCTAATTCAGTTTTACCAATTTCTTCAGGCAATAGTTCTTTTAAAATAATTCGGTCAAACGTTTCGTTAATCATCCCGGCTAAGCCTAAAAACATTAGCGGCCAGGCATATTTAAACAACTGTTTCCATAATGCTTTATCAAAAATATATTCAAAACCGGTAAATTCCTTAGCCATTAAACCCAAACTAAAAATATTAGCAAGCAATTGCGCTAAAAACGCATAACCTACACCTATTTGCGGATTATAACAATGTGCTAAAAAAGAATCCTCATTGTTTTCGTATGCATTTTTGCTCAATACCAAATAAAACACACTTACCAATAAATAAACAAATACATTAATGATTTTTAATCCTGTAAAACGTTTTGCGTTGTTGTTTAATCTTAATCTGGCAAAAGGTAATGCCATAATGGTATCTGTAGCAACAATTATAACACACCAAACAACATAATTTTGATTGTTTGGATAGCTCATTAATTCGGCAATACTGCCGGAGAACAGACAAAGGGTTAAGGCTAAAAAAACTGTGCTGCTTAAAATTGAAATTAATGCTGTGGAATATACCCGGCTTTTTTCTTCTATCTTATTTGAAAAATTAAAAAAAGCAGTTTCCATTCCATACGTAAAAATAATATTAACAAAACTTATGTAGGCATAAAACTCGGTATTTGAAGCTAAATCAGATGGTGTTTTAAAAATATAGGTTAGCGCTAACGAAAAAACGTAATTTATAATTCTTGGAAGTATACTCCCTATCCCATAAATTACGGTTTGTCCTGCTAGTTTTTTTAATGGATTTGACACGCTTCTGAATAAAAAAATAAAAGTAATTATTAATGAACACCAAAGCCTGCAATTGTATTTAAGATATTAACTACCTAAATGTTAAAGGAAACAGGTAATATAAATTTCAAAAACAAAATATTAAATTACTTTATTATTGGGTATTGCTTTTAGTTATTTGACTTATTTGATCTTCAAGCAATTTAATTCCTTCAGTAAAACTATGTGGATTATATCCCAATTCGTTTATGGCTTTATCAATAATAAAACCAGTTATTGGCGGGCGTTTGGCAGGTTGCTTAATGTCGGCGCTTTTACTAGGTTTTATTAAACTTTTATCTAATTTATAATAATCAGCAATTACATTTGCCAACTCCAGAATACTATAAAAATCTTTTCCTGAGATATTGTAAATTCCTGTTGCTCTTTTTTGCGCTATCAAAATACAGCCATCAGCCAAGTCTTCGGCCAAAGTTGGGGTTCTAAACTGGTCGTCTACCACATTTATTATTTTACCTTGTTCAAGATTTGATTTTACCCATAAAACAATATTACTTCTGCTCATGTTATCTACAATACCAAATACTAAAACAGTTCTTGCAATTGCCCAATCCAAATCTGAAGCCTGTACTATTTTTTCTGCTGCTAACTTACTTTCGGCGTAATAGCTTAAAGGGTTTGGTGTCTCATTTTCATCTAAAGGGCCGTGAGTTCCGTCAAAAATAAAGTCAGTACTTAAGTGAATAAAATGTGGGTTATAATTATTAGTTGTGTTCTTTATATGCTCCAAGGCTTTTACCTGATGGGCAACAGCTGTAACATTCATGCTCCAACAAGCTTCTTTTTCAGTTTCACAAGCATCAACATTCGTCATAGCGGCGGTGTTAATTATCACATCGGGCATATATTTCAAAAATACAGCTTTAACATTTTCTTGATTGGTAATATCGAGAGTTTCAAAAATATATCCCTCTTTTTTTACCAAACGATTTTCGCCACGCGCTGTTGCAATGCAATTTACAGACTCATTAGTGCTAAGTTTGTATACTAGTTTTTGTCCGAGTAAACCGTTTGATCCGGTAATTAAAATTTTTTTCATTAACTTTTATTTGATTATTCTTTTTTTAAAAAAAGCTTTGCGCTAGCTTCTAAGTCCTTAAACCAATTTTTTCCGTATTTACGAATTAAGGGTTCTTTTAAAAATTTGTAAATTGGTACATCCAACTTTTCTCCACATTCACAAGCAGGTTTACATACGCTCCATTTATCGTAATTTACAGTATCATAAGCTCTGTGTTTTGTTATCCTTACAGGATATAAATGGCAGCTAATAGGTTTTTTCCAGCTTATCTTGCCATCGTAATAAGCTTGTTCAATAGCGCATTTGGCAATGTTGTTTTCATCAAAAAAAACAAAGGCACATTCAGCTCCCGGACCAACCAAAGTAGTTGTGTAATCTCCATCTGAATCAATTACATATGCGCCTTGCTTTTCTATGGCCTTTATGCCCTTTTTTACCATGTAAGGCTTTACTTTATCTAT